>JAICJR010000113.1 GCA_025928345.1 Thermoleophilaceae bacterium
ACCAGCACGTTGCCGACAGCCTGAGCGGCCTGCGCGTTCCAGCGCTTCGGGAGGCCGGCTCGATCGTGGACATCGGCGCTGGAGCGGGATTTCCGGGTCTGCCCCTCGCGATCGCGCTGCCGGGCGCACGCGTCGATCTCGTGGAATCGGTGCGGCGCAAGTGCGCGGTGATCGAGCGGCTCGCGGCGGCTGCGGGAGCCGACACCGCCAGAGCGCTCCCGCTCAGAGCTGAGGAGTGGGCGAACTCGGACGGGCGTGAGGCATACGACGCCGCCACTGCCCGCGCGGTGGCGCCGCTCGCCGTCCTCGTGGAGTACGCGGCGCCCCTCCTGAAGCCCGGCGGCACGTTTGTCGCCTGGAAAGGAGCGCGGGACGAGGCCGAAGAGGAGGCGGGCTCGAAAGCGGCCGAAGTCGTCGGCCTCCGAACCGTCAAAACCATGAAGGTGACTCCGTACGAGGGTGCTCGCGACCTGAACCTGCACCTCTACTTGAAGGAGAGCCCGACGCCCTCCCGCTTCCCAAGGCGGCCCGGCATGGCCGCCAAGCGCCCGCTTGCGTAAGGAGGAATTCGCGAGTTCGGCGCCGAACTTTTACAAGCAGGTGCGGTTTCTGACCGCTCCCATCGCTACCTTCGCGACAGATGGGCACGATCTACGCAATCGCCAACCAGAAGGGCGGCGTCGGGAAGACGACAACGGCCGTAAACACCGCCGCGTGCGTGGCGGAGGCCGGCTACCCCACCCTGCTGGTCGACCTGGATCCACAGTGCAACGCCACGGTCGCGGTCGGGCTGCCCAAGGACTGCGAGCCGTCCGTGTACGACTGCCTCTCGAGCGAGCTCGTGCTCTCGGACGCCGCGCACGACACGGCCATCGAGAACCTGTCCGTGGTCCCCTCCACTCCTGACCTCGCGGGGGCGAACGTGGAGCTGCCGCGACTGCCGGGCTCAGAGACACGCCTGCGAGAGGCCCTGGGGGAGGTCCGCGAACGCTTCCTTTTCACCCTGCTGGATTGCCCGCCGTCGCTCGGGCCGCTGACGGTGAACGCGCTCGTCGCGGCCGACCGCGTGATCGTCCCGGTCCAGACCGAGTACTTCGCGCTCGAGGGCCTCGCCGGCCTGCTCGACACGCTGTCGCTGATCCAGCGCGAGCTCAACCCACGCCTCGCAGTTGCTGGAATGATCCTGACCATGCACGACGGGCGGACCAGGCTCGCCCAGGACGTGGAGCGCGAGGTGCGCGAGCACTTCCCAGAGCTTGTGTTCGAGACGGTGATTCCGCGTAACGTACGAGTGGGCGAGGCGCCGAGCTTCGGCCTGCCGGTAACCCGGCACGACCCGAGCTGCAGTGGCTCGCTGGCGTATCTGAAGCTTGCGAAGGAGGTGGCCGCACGTGGCTGAGCCAAGCGGGAAGACCGGTCAGCGCGGGATGGGTCGCGGCCTCGCGGCCCTGCTCGCAAGTGGCGCAGCAGCGGGTGCGGACGGGCCCGCGCTCCGTGAGCTCGCGATCGAGCTCATCCGGCCCAACCCGAGCCAGCCCCGCCAGGAGTTCGACGGGGAGACGTTGCTCGCGCTGTCGGAATCGATCAAGGCACGCGGCATCCTCCAGCCGCTCGTCGTTCGGCCGCTACCGGGCGGGAACTACGAGCTGATTGCAGGCGAGCGGCGTCTCAGGGCCGCGAAGCTTGCGGGGCTCGAGCAGGTGCCTGCGATCGTCCGCGCGACCGAGGAGGGCGAGCGGCTCGAGCTCGCGCTCATCGAGAACATGGCGCGCGAGGACCTCAACCCGATCGACGAGGCACGCGCTTGCGCCACCCTGGTTGACGACCTCGGAGTCACAAAGGAGGACATCGGCCGGCGAGTGGGCCGCAGCCGCGTCGCGATCTCGAACGCCATCCGCCTGCTCGACCTTCCCGACGAGGTGCAGACGATGATCCAGTCGGGCGAGCTGTCGGCCGGCCACGGCCGCGCGCTTCTCCTCTGCAAGGACCACTCCGAACGCCGCCGCCTCGCGCGCGAGGCGCGCGACCGCGCCTGGTCGGTGCGCGAGACGGAGCGGCACGCGAAGGAAGAGCAGAGCCGCCGGAGCGAGCCGCGAGGCAGCCGCCAGGTGGTGATCCACCCCGATCTGGCCGATCTGCTCGCAAGCGCGGAGGACGCGCTCGGCGAGGCACTCGGCCGCGAGGTGAAGGTGACGCCGAAGGGCAACCGCTACAGGGTCGAGTTCGAGCTTGACGACGCGCGCGAGGCCGCTCAGCTGGCGGAGCGAATCGCCAGCAGGCAGCGCACTCGCGCGGCCTGAGCAACGCCGATTGCGCCAGGGCCGGCCGGTCCCCGGCCGCTACAATCGGCCCTCGGAACGGGCGATTAGCTCAGTCGGTTAGAGCGCTTCTCTGATAAGGAAGAGGTCCCAGGTTCGAGTCCTGGATCGCCCACTGCCCACGCCCCGCGCGCCCACCCGCGGGGTTTTTTCGTGTCGACGCGGCCGTGAGAGGTGTTAGGTGGAGGTAGGACGGCTCATGCTCATCGCGGGCGCGCTCTTGGCGGTGGGCCTCGTAGCGTCCCTCGCCGCGCCGCGGCTGCGCGTTCCCGGCCTCGTGCTGTTCCTCGGGATCGGCATGGCGGTCGGATCGGATGGGCTGGGCTGGATCCCGTTCAGCAACTACGACCTCGAACGCTCGATCGGCATCGTCGCGCTCTCGCTCATCCTGTTCGAGGGTGGTCTCGCGGCGGGCTTCGACGAGATCCGCCCGGTGCTCGGCAGCGCGGTGAGTCTCGCGATCGTCGGGACGCTCGTCACCGCGCTTGTCGGCGGCTTCGTGGCGGCAGCACTGTTCGGCTTCACCACGCTCGAGGGACTGCTCGTCGGATCCATCATCGCGTCGACGGACGGCGCGGCGATCTTCGCGGTTCTCCGAGGGTCCACGCTGCGGCGTCGCCTGGCGCGGACGCTCGAGGGCGAGGCCGGCCTCAACGACCCGGTGGCCGTGCTGCTCGTGATCGGCTTCATGGACTGGATCCAGCACCCGGGCTACGGCGTGGGCGACATGGCGCTGCTGTTCGTGAGAGAGATCTCGATCGGCCTCGGCGTGGGTCTGGCGGTTGGCTGGCTCGCAGTGCGCGGACTGCAGCGCACGCGGCTCGCGTCGACCGGGCTCTACCCCGTCGCCTCGCTGGCCGCGGCCGCGGTCGCGTACGGGGCGGCGGACGTCGCGCACGGCTCCGGCTTTCTCGCGGTGTACCTGGCCGGCCTGTGGCTCGGCTCCTCCACCGTGCCCGCCAAGCGCACCATCACCGCCTTTCACGACGGCCTCGCCTGGCTCGCACAGCTCGCCATGTTCCTAACGCTCGGCCTGCTCGTGAATCCGTCCAGCCTCGGCGACGTGGCGGTGGAGGGAACCGTCCTCGCGCTCGTGGTCGCCCTGGTGGCGCGCCCGCTCGGAGCGGCGGTGGCAACGGCGTTCGGCGACTTCTCGATGAGGGAGCGACTCGTCCTCGGGTGGGCGGGCCTGCGAGGCGCCGTGCCCGTGGTGCTCGCCACCTTCCCGGTGATCCGCGGCATCCCGGAGAGCGTGAAGTTCTTCGACATCGTGTTCTTCGCCGTCCTCATCTCCACCCTGCTGCAGGGGACCACGTTCGAGCCGCTGGCGCGGCTACTGAAGGTCACCTCGGCCGTGGCGGCGCTGCCGCGGCCCCTCGCGGAAACCGGCACGATCCGGCGGCTCGGCGCCGAGGTGGCCGAATATCCGGTCGGACCCGAAGACGCGATCGTGGGGCTGCGCGTGCGCGAGCTCGGCATGCCGCGCGACGCCCTGCTGAACGTCATCGTCCGAGGCGAGCAGGCGATACCGCCGCGCGGCTCCACCCGCATCGAACCCGGGGACCGCCTGCACGTGCTCGTCCGGCAGGAGGCGGCGATCGACTTCACGCGCCTGCTCGAGCGCTGGCGCACCGGGCCGATAGGGAGGCAGCATCGGCGCCGCCGGCCGATCACCGGAACGCAGCCGGTACACACCACGCGCCGCTGGTCGGACGCCAACGACGCCGGCGATCCTGGCCACCCGTCGGCGCTGAGCGGCGCGGCCGTGATCGACCAGCTCCGCACCCGACGTGACGGGCATGCCGGCGCGCTCGTGTTGCTCGAGGACGGTCGCTACGCGGTAAGCGGCGCGACCGTCGTGATCGGTGGCCGCAGGCACGTCCAGGACGCGGCGCGGCGCAAGGCCCGTCAGGCCTCGACGGACTCGGAGCGTGCGTGGTGGCGAGAGGTTGTTGGTGCCCTCGCCGCGCCCGAGGATTGAGGCGGCTAGGCCTGAACTCCAGAGCGCAGCCGAGTGAGCGCTGCGCGGATCAGACGCGACACGTGCATCTGAGACACGCTGATCCGCTCCGCGATCTCCGACTGCGTGAGGTCCTCGACAAAGCGGAGATGAAGCACGAGCCGGTCGCGCTCAGGCAGAGCGCGAAGCGACGGCGCGAGGGTTGCCGAGTACTCAGCCAACTCATAGCCCGGATCCTCGGCTCCCATGCGTGCCACCGCTCCAACCTCGTCGCCGTCGTCTGAGCGCGGCGCCTCGAGCGGCACGCTGTCGTACGCGGTCGCCGCCTCGAGAGCCTCCAGCACTTCCTCGTGCGTGAGGTCGGTCGCCTCCGCGAGCTCGGCGGGGGTGGGCGAGCGCCCAAGTGTGCGCGACAGATCGCTCACTGCGCGGTTCACCTCGAGCGCGCGCTCCTGCATGCTCCGCGGCACGTGCACCGCCCAGCCGGCGTCGCGGAAGTAGCGCTTGAGCTCTCCGAGAATCGTCGGGACCGCGAAGCTCGAGAACGCGATCCCGCGCGTGGGATCAAAGCGCTCGACCGCCTTGACGAGTCCCACGCTCGCGACCTGCACGAGGTCGTCGAGCGGCTCGTCGGGGCGCTCGTACCGGCGCGCGAGCTGCCGAGCGAGCGGAAGGAAGCGCTCGATCACCGCATCGCGGGCTGCGGCGTCGCCGGTCGAGTGGTAACGCACGAGCAGTCGCAGGTCCTCGCGGATGCGCGCGCTGCCGTCAGCCCGCGCACGCCCGTCAGGCCCACTACGATCCGTCATCGTGGACTCGCCCACGACGGGCCTGCTACTCGATGGCCGATACATATGTACGCCCCTTTGGACAAACGCAACCTGGTGTGCAGAAGCGCCAGGTCTCTGGGGCGCGAGTCAGGGCGGCGTGCTTCTGGGCCTCGCCCTTCCCGCGAAGATAGCACTCGGCGAAGGAGCGAGCGATGAGCTCAGCTGATGGCCCGCAGGGCCTGAAGGTGCTCGTGGCGGACGAGGATCACGAGGCCCTCGACACCGTCGCGCAGCTGCTTCACACACTCGGCCACGAGGTGTGCGCTCGCGCGGTCGGGGCGGACGAGGTGTCCCGCAAGATCGACGAGGACGAACCGGACGTCGCGCTCGTGAAGCTGCACGATGACGACGAGCACGCGCTCGAGCTGATCGACGAGATCGTGGACGAGGCGTCCTGTCCGGTGATCGCCCTGATGGAGGTGCCGGAGCCGGACTTCATCAGCCGCGCGGCGAAGCACGGCATCTTCGCCTACGTGCAGCCGGTGACGGCCGAGACGGTGCAGGGTGCGATCGAGATCGCGCTCCGGCGCCACGCCGAGGTGGAGCGCCTCAGCGAGGAGGTGGACGTGCTCGAGGGCGCGATCCAGCGGCGCGCGGTGATCGAGCGCGCAAAGGGCATCCTCATGGAGCGCCACTCGATCGACGATCGCGCCGCGTTCGAGCTCCTGCGCTCACACGCGCGCGCGAACAACCGCAAGCTCGTGGACGTGGCCGGCGCGGTGGCCGAAGGCCACCTCTTGCTGCCGAAGTAGCGCCTGGCGGCGCTAGCCGCCCAGCGGCGTTTCGCCGAGCCGCTGCCGCAGCTCCTCGATCGACTCGAACACGGCGCACGCGCCGGCGTCCCGCAGCTCCGCCTCGGCGAAGCCGCCCGTGAGCACCGCGATCGTCTCCACGCCCGCGCGCGTCGCCGCCTTCACGTCCCACGGCGTGTCGCCCACCATCACCGCATCGCCGCCGCCGGCCTTCTCGACCGCGGCCTCCACGAGGTCGGGCTCCGGCTTCGTCGCCTCCACATCTGCAGACGTCGTCCAGCCGTCCGCGAGGTCGCGCGCGTCGAGCAGGTCGAGGTAGTGGTCCACCTCGTCCTCCTTCGCCGACGATGCGAGCACCACCGTGTGCCCGCTCTCCTTGAGGTCCACGATCAGCTGCCGCGCTCCTTCCATGGGCTCGACCTCCTCGATCAAGGCGAGGTACAAAGCCTTCTCCGCTGTGCGGATGTCGTCGCCCTTCTCCTCCTCGAGCTCCTCGCTCGTAAGCGCTTCGACGAGCTGGTCGCCGCCCATGCCGAGGTGACGGTGGATGCGCCACAGCGGCAGGATCACCTCGTGCTGGCGAAACGCGCGGTACCACGCGATGGCGTGCTGGTAGTTGGTGTCGACGAGCGTGCCGTCGATGTCGAGAATCGCCGCGGGAGGCATCAGGCCACCTTTTCGAGAGCCGGGGAGCGCACATCCTCCGCGATCAGGTCAACCACCGCTTCCTCGACGGCTCCCTGAAGAGACGCGTTGTCCGTCTCGACGTCGACGAGCATGGGGAGGACGCCGCCGATCGTCAGCCCGCCCTGAAAGCGGTCGAACACGCGCGGGTCGATGTAGGAGGCGCGGCACACCGCCGGCGTGTTGCCCAGGTAGTGGGCCACCTCCTTCACCGCGCGCGTCATTGCGCGCTTGCGCGCGGTCTTCGACTGCGTCGCCTGTCCGGACACCGACAGCGCCACCGCGGCGAGCACCGTCGCGTTCCAGGTGCGGAAGTCCTTGGCGGAGAAGTCGCCGCCGGTCACCTTCTTCACGTACTCGTTGATGTCGGGCGACTTGATGTCGCGCCAGCGGCGGCCCTCTTGGTAGGCGAGCAGCTCGTCGCCTCCGCCGCGCCGGCGCTTGAGCCGCTTCACGACGTCGTACACGTCCTCATCCACCACCGACTGGACGCGGCGCTGGCCGCTCTTCGCCGGGTAGTCGAACGTGATCGCCCCGGAGCGCTCCACGGTCACATGCTCCTTGCGCATGGTGGCGAGGCCGTAGCTCTCGTTCTCCACCGCGTAGTCCTCGCCGCCCACCCGGAAGAAACCGAGGTCGAGCAGCCGGACCGCGCAGGCGAGCACGCGCTCGCGGCTCATCTCCTTGCCGCGCAGGTCGGCAGCCACCTTCTTCCGCATGCGCGGTAGCGCGCGCGCGAAGTCGATCATCTCGTCGAACTTCTCCTGGTCGCGCCGTTCGCGCCAGCGCTGGTGGTAGAGGTACTGCTTGCGCCCGGCCGCGTCCACGCCCGTCGCCTGCAGGTGGCCGAACGGGTAGGGGCAGATCCACACGTCCTCCCACGCCGGCGGGATGCGCAGCTCGTCGATGCGCTCGAGCATCTCGGGCTCCGTCACCTTCTTCCCCTCGTCGTCGACGTACTCGAAGCCCTTGCCGCGCCCGCGCCTGCGGATGCCGGGCCCCGAGCAGTCGGATTTGCGGAGACGAGTCATGAGACCGAATAGTTCCCCCGCATAGCGCGGGAAAACACGGTTTGGCGACTCCGGCCGCTGCGTATCCTTCGCTTGATGCCGAGTCCGCTCGACGGTCTGACCGCTCCGCAGCGCGAGGCGGTGACCCACCCTGGCGGACCGCTGCTCGTAATGGGCGGCGCCGGAACCGGCAAGACGCGCGTGCTCACCCGGCGCTTCGCGTGGCTGGTCGAACAGGGCACGCCGGCGGACGGCGTGCTCGCGCTCGTGTTCTCGCCCGCGGCCGCGGCGGAGATGCGCGAGCGGGTGGAGGACCTCGCCGGCGGGGCGGATGTGGACCTCTGGGTCGAGACGTTCCATTCGTTCTCCACGCGCCTGCTCCAGGACGAGGCGCTCGAGGCCGGACTCGATCCGTTCTTCTCGCCGGTAACTCCCGCGGACCGGCTTGCCCTCATGCTCGACAGGATCGAGGACCTCACGCTGCGCCGGCACGAGATCCGCGGCAACCCGGCGCCGCTCCTCGCGAGCTTCATCGCGCGCATCGATCGGCTCAAGGACGAGATGGTGAGTCCCGGCGAGTACGGGGCGTGGGCGCGCAAGCTCGTTGCGGATTGCAGCGATGGCGACGACGCTAGCCGCGCGCACGCCGAGCGCGAGCTCGAGTTCGCGCACGTGTACGCGGACCACGATCGCCTGCTCGCGGAGTCCGGCTCGCTCGACTTCGGCGACCTCGTGCTGAACGCGTTCCGCCTGCTGCACGAGAAGCCGCATGTGCGGGCGCGCGTGGCACAGCGCCTCCAGCACGTTCTCGTCGACGAGTTCCAGGACGTGAACTTCGCGCAGGGCGCGCTGCTCAGGCTGCTCGCGCAGGAGCACCGGAACCTGAGCGCGGCGGGCGACGACGACCAGGCGATCCATCGCTTCCGCGCCGCCTCGCGCAAGAACCTCGTGGACTTCGAGCGCGAGTACGAGGACTGCAAGGTGGTGCGCCTCGAGCAGAGTCACCGCGGCGGCAAGCCGATCCTCGAGGCGGCGGGCGCGGTGGTGGCCGGTGGGGGGGAGCGAATCGAGAAGCGCCTCCGCGGCGGGCGCGGTGGAGCGGTCGCGTTTTGGCGCTGCCGCTCGGAGCGCGCGCAGGCGCAGGCGATCGCCGCCGAGTGCGAGCGGCTCGTGTCGCAGGAGGGCGCGCCGCCCGAGGAGGTCTGCGTGCTCGTGCGCTCGGTGCGCGACGAGGGGCAGACGATCGCGGCCGCTTTGGAAGAGCGCGCCGTGCCGTTCCGGCTCACCGGCGCCGCGGCGTACTTCCAGCGCACCGAGGTGCGCGACGTTCTCGCGTGGCTGCGCCTGCTGGCCGACCCCGCGGACTCCGGCGCCGTGGTGCGCGCGCTCTCGCGCCCGCCGATCGAATTGCGCTCGGTGGACATCGCACGTCTCACCCAGCACGCGCGCCGCCGCCGGCTCGACATGGTGGCCGGCGTGATCGCGGCCTGCGACGGGCCTCAGCTCTCGCCGGAGGGGCGCGACCGCGCGCAGGCCTTCCTCAAGCTCTACCGCTCCGCCTCGGCGGCGTTCGCCGAGATGCGGCCGGACGCTTTCGTCCACCGTCTGATCGAACGGATCGGGCTGCGCCGCCAGCAGGTGTTCGCCGCGCAGGCGGACACGGTGGAGCGGCTCGTGAACATCGCGAAGCTCAGCGAGCTCGCCACCGCGTACATGCGCCGCCAGCCAGATGCGACGCCGCGCGACTTCGTCCGCTACGTCGCGGCGATGGCGGAGGCCGGCCTGCGGGAGGAGGAGGCCGCGCCGGAGGACCTGCCGCCGGCCGTGCAGGTGATGTCGATGCGCTCGGCCAAGGGGCACGAGTTCGACCACGTGCTGATCGGCGGGTTGAACGCGGCGCGGATGCCGGGCGTGCGCCGCGGCGCGGGCGACGGCGTGCCCGGCGAGCTGCTCAAGGAGGAGCTGCCCGACGACGGCCGCGCCGCGCATGAGGACGAGATGCGCCGCCTGCTCCACGTAGGTATGACGCGCGCGCGAAGAAGCGTCGTTCTCGCGTGGCCCGAGGGTGGCGAGCGCTCGCGGCCCTCGCCGTTCTACGAGGAGGCGCGTGCCGCGCTGCGCGCCGGCGAGGAGCTCCGCGAGGAGGAGCTGTTCGGTCCGGCCGAGGGACTCCACTCCACGTTCCGCATGCTGCGCGACGAGCTGCTCGACTCGGTGTCGAGCGTGGGTGCCCGCCTCAGCGAGATGCGGCTCGACACCTACGTCGACGTCGCGCAGTCGGTGGTGCGCTACCTCGAGCTCTTGAAGGTGGCTGCGCTGATCGAGCGCGAGCGCGAGGGCCAGTCGCTCGCGCAGGCGCTGCCGGAGGTGAACGAGCTGCTGCTCCAGGAGGTCACGCCGGTGGAGCGCGAGGTCTTCCTCAGCTCCGCACTCGACGACTACCTCGCGGACACCGAGCGCGACGAGCGCCGCCGCGCGGAGGCGATCTCGCACGGGGGAGACCAGTCGCTCGAGACGTTCATCCCGCGCCGCGGTGACGGGCTGATGCTGTCGGCCTCAGACATCGAGACCTACCGCCTGTGCCCGCTCAAGTACAAGTTCGCGCGCGTGTTCCGCATCCCGCAGGAGCCGACGATCAACCAGCGCTTCGGCATCGTCGTGCACCAGGTGCTCGAGCGCTTCCACCAGGCCGGCGGCGGCACTCTCGAGGACCTCATGCACCTGTTCGAGGCGAGCTGGCGGCGCAGCGGCTTCGGCGACTCGAACGATGAGCTCCAGTTCCGAGACAAGGCGGTCGCCGCGCTCAGGCGTTACTGGGAGCTTGACCTCTCGCGCGACTCGGAGCCGGTGTGGTTCGAGCGCAGCTTCGCCTTCAAGCTCGGGCCGCATCTGCTGCGAGGCCGCGTCGACCGCGTGGACCGCCACCCGGACGGCCACTACGAGCTGATCGACTACAAGACCGGCAAGCCGAAGACCGCCGAGGACCTCAGCAAGGACATCCAGCTCTCGCTCTACCAGATGGGCGCGCGCGAGTCGTGGGACCTGCGCACCGCGGCGCAGAGCTACTACTACGTGCTCGACAACGAGAAGGTGCCGGTCGAGCACTCGGAGGAGGAGCTCGAGCGCGTCCGCGGCACGGTGGCGACGATCGCGGAGGGCATCCTCGCGCAGGACTTCGATCCCACGCCGTCGCCAGACATCTGCTCGTTCTGCGACTACCGGATCATCTGCCCGGCGGCCGAGAAGTAGCTAGCCGAGCCAGTCCTCGGGGGCTGCGGCTCCGCCGGAGCTCGGTCCCTCGTCCTCGCGGCTGAAGCGTGTGCCGCCCTCGCGCGGCGGCGCCTCGGGAGGCGGGTCCGTCTGTGCCTGTTGAGCACGAACGGCGTCGTCGAGCACGGGCTGCTCGAGCGTGTCCGCCAGCTCGCGGGCGCCGCGGGCGAACTCTTCAGACCAGCGCTTGGCCGTGGCGTAGGCGTCCAGCAGAGCCGCGTTCTGAGCGCGCAGCGCGTCCACTCGCTTTTGAAGAATCGCCTGCGCTTCCTGCAGCGCCTCGTGCCGCTCCGTCTCCGAGGCGAGCCGCGCGCGCAGGTCGCGCTCCGTGGCGGCATGCTGCTCGCGCTCTAGTTCGAACTCATGGCGCATTCGCTCGACCGTGGCGTGCGCCTCGCTCACGCGCCGCTCCGCCTCGTCGAGCTGCGCGACCGCGATGCCGCTCTCGCTCGCCCGAGCGGCCTGCTCCTGCGCGCTCGCGAGCTCG
>JAICJR010000308.1 GCA_025928345.1 Thermoleophilaceae bacterium
CAGCGTGGTGGTCACGCAGGGAAGCTCCGCGGCGGGATCGGCGTGCGAGAGGCTGCCTCCCATCGTGCCGCGGTTGCGAATCGCGGGGTAGCCGATCAGGGCGGTTGCCTCGGCGAGTAGCGGGCACACCTGCCTGACAAGCTCCGACGATGCCACGTCATGGTGCCGCGTCATCGCGCCGATCACGAGCTGGCCGTTGTCGCGCTCGATCCGCGCAAGCTCTCGGACCCCGTTGAGGTCGATCAGCACCTCCGGCGCCGCGAGGCGCAGGTTCATCAGCGGCACGAGGCTCTGGCCGCCGGCGAGGAGCTTGGCATCCTCGCCGTGCTCCGCCAGAAGTGCCAGGCACTCGTCCACGCTTCTGGGGGCGAAGTATTCGAACGGCGGTGGCTTCATGCGCCGACCTCCTTCCGCCGGCCGTCGGCCGGTGCTCCGGGTTGCGGGTTGTTGAGATGCAGCCGGCGCACGAGCTCCTCGTCGCGCTGCCGCACCAGCTCGCGAGCATCGCGCTTCGTCCAATCGTGAAAACCGCGTCCAGCCTTCACGCCCAGCGCGCCGGCGGCCACCCGCTCGGTGAGGGCGTGCTGCGGCGCGGCCGCCCGGTCAAGGTCGGGGAGCAGGTAGCCGTGGATCGCCTCGATCACGTCGAGCCCGGTGAGGTCGGCGGATTCGAGCGGTCCCGTAATCGGGAAGCGGATGCCGAAGCTCGTGCGAACCGCCAGGTCGATGTCATCCGCCGAGGCCACGCCCGCCTCGAGCAGCGCGATCGCCTCTCGCACCACGGCTTGCTGAAGACGCGTACCGAGGAAGCCGAGAATCTCGCGCTCGAGGTGCACGGGCTGCTTGCCGATCCCGCGCGCGATCTCGAGTGCCCGCTCGACCGCATCCGGTGAGGTGGCCTCGCCGCCCGCCACCTCCACAAGCGGCATCAGATGCGCGGGATTCCAGAAGTGCATTGCAACCACGCGCGCCCGGCCGGGCAGCGGAGCCGCCACGTCTGTCACGCGCAGGCCCGAGGTGTTCGTGGCGATCACTCGATCCCCGGGCAGGAGCTCGTCCACGCGGGCTAGCAGCTCGTGCTTCACATCGAGGTCCTCCGCCACCGCCTCCACCACGAGATCGGCGCGGGAGACCCCGTCGAGCGCCTCGATGCCCACGAGCCGCTCCTCCGCGGGCCCGTCGGCGATCGCGAGCCGCTCGTCGCGCAGGAAGCGCGCCATCTGCGCCGCGCGCTCGACGCCCTCGGCCACGCGGTCGGCAGTACGGGACCAAAGCCCAGCCGTGTGTCCCGCCGAGGCGAACGCGGCGGCGATGCCTGGACCCATCGTGCCGGCTCCAAGCACCGCTACGCGAAGTGGTCGGGAAGGCGAGTTCGATTCGTTCTGGGGCCAGGATGCGATCATTTATGATCTACTCTCGACGATAACGAATTTCGTCGAGAGGAGTCAAACCGGATGGCCCCTATGAGGGAGGCAATCGAGACGGCGAAGGCCGCGGCCCCGGGCGCCCACTACTCCCAGGGCGTGCGCGCGGGTGGCCGCATCTGGACGGCCGGGGCTGTCGGGGTCGATCCCGAGACCGGCGAAATCGTTTCCGGCGGGCTCGAGGCACAGATCCGGTGCGCGATCGAGAACGTCGCCGCCACGCTGCGCGCGGCTGGTAGCGATCTCGACCAGGTCGTGAAGACCACGTGCTTCGTGACCCGG
>JAICJR010000182.1 GCA_025928345.1 Thermoleophilaceae bacterium
AAGCCTCCGCCATGCTGCCTAGCCGATCCACTGGCGTGCTGCGTGAAGTGGACGTTGTGATCCGCGCGAATCAGGCCGGCTACGAGGTCATTGTGTCCATCGAGGCTGTCGCGCGATCGCGGAAGGCTGATCTGGAATGGGTCGATCAGATGATCGGCAAACACGCCGACCTGCCGACCAGCAAGTTAGTCCTCGTGTCGGAGAAAGGCTTTACCGACGATGCGCGAGCAGCCGCTCTGGCCAACGAAGCTGTCCCACTCGCGCCGGAAGACGTGTTCACTACACAGCCGGACGCGGACGTCGTCCGCGCCGTCCCGGCTCTTTGGCCGAAGGTCGTGACCTTTACGCCCGAGACCTTCGGAGTGAAATGGACTGACGACGACGTGCCGGCTGAAGGCTGGGGCGAGCAACCGCCGCTTGTTGGTATCGATGACGGCCGCATCATCGGGACGATCATGGACCTTGTACAGCGGACGTACAGGGATCGTCTGCCCGAACTCATGGAACAGATTGGTCTCGCGGACATCAAGGAGGACGCCGTACGCCAATTCTTGCTTGTCCTCCGACCGGAGGAGGGTGACGAACTACAGATCCGCGCAGACGGCGTCCCAAGGACGATCTTCGTCATAAACGAAAATGGACGCGGCTATTCGGTTCGGCAGCTGACAGCCGCAGGCAAAGGCGAAATCAAGGTGAGCAAGGTACCGCTCACGGCTGGTCGACTTGGGGAACTCAATGTGACGTTCGCCTACGGCGAGGGCACGGTCGGCGGCCGCGAAGCACTGCTCGTTGCAACCGAACGTGACGACGACAAGGGTCAACTTACGATTCGTGTTCGACCGGAACACGACGCGTCGTAGAAGTCACCGCTGTTGCCTGCTAGGCATGCCACCGCGGCTCGTCTTCGTCCTAGGTCCGACCACCCAGGCTTGAGTTCACCGTGGAGGAAGGTGGGCGTCGATCCGGGATCGTCGCACCCATTCAGCCTCAGAGCTACTGCGCGCGCGATTCGAACTATGCCCACCATCGCGCCTTGCCCCCTGGTTGCCCTCCTGGCCGAGCGTTGGACACACACCACGGGAGTCGATGTGTCCCAAATGTGTCCTTAACGAAAGGAGCGGAATCCGTGTCTCGCTGGATTCCGCTGTCTAGAGCCAAGCCGACTATCGGACTCGAACCGATGACCCCCTCCTTACCATGGAGGTGCTCTACCAACTGAGCTAAGTCGGCGGGTTTCCGAGTGTATCGGCCCTCGCGCGGGTAACCACGGTGGGGTTTGCGACCTGCGTCTGCATCAGATGCGAATGAAATGATTCGGCGCGATGTCGACGGTTGAGGCGAGCAAGGACGCGACCGGGGCCGCCCCTGACCCCGACGCACTGCGCCGCTTCCTCGACGGCGAGCACCGAGAGGTGCGCGAGCGTGTACGCGAGCTGATCTCGCGCCCCGAGTTCGCTCCGCCGCACGACGTAACGCGCGACGAGTACCGCGAGATCGTTCTTAAGCGCATGCGCCGCCTAGCGGAAGAGGGCGGCACGTCGCTCGGCTTCCCGATCCAGTACGGCGGGATGGGAAACATCGGCGCGTCGATCTCAGGCTTCGAGACGCTCGGCCTCGGCGACCTCTCGCTGCTCGTGAAGTGCGGCGTGCAGTTCGGCCTCTTCGGCGGCGCGATCCTGCACCTGGGCACCGAGCGCCATCACGAGAAGTACCTGCCGCACGTGATCAGCACGGACCTCCCCGGCTGCTTCGCCATGACGGAGACGGGCCACGGCTCGAACGTGCAGGAGGTCGGCACCACCGCCACCTACGACCCGCAGACCAGCGAGTTCGTGATCAAGACGCCGGACGAGGAGTCGCGCAAGGACTACATCGGCAACGCGGCGATGCACGGCCACATGGCCGCGGTGTTCGCGCAGCTCATCGTCGGCGAGGAGAAGCACGGCGTGCACTGCCTGCTCGTGCCGCTGCGCGACGAGGACGGCAACGTCCTCTCCGGCATCCGCATCGAGGACTGCGGCGAGAAGCTCGGCCTCGAGGGCGTGGACAACGGCCGCATCTGGTTCGACGACGTGCGCGTGCCGCGCGAGAACCTGCTGAACAAGTACGCGGACGTCGACGAGAGCGGCACCTACGTCAGCCCGATCGAGAATCCGAACCGCCGCTTCTTCACCATGCTCGGCACGCTGATCCAGGGGCGGGTGAGCGTAGGCGGCGCGTCGGTGAGCGCGTCGAAACTCGCTCTCACCACGGCGATCCGCTACGGCCTCACACGGCGGCAGTTTGGCCCGCCGGGCGGCGACGGCGAGGCGCTGCTCATGGACTACCGCGTGCACCAGCGCCGCCTCATGCCGCTGCTCGCCAAGACCTACGCGCTCCACTTCGCGCAGGAGCAGCTCGTGGCCGAGCTCCACCGCGTGTTCTCGACCGACGCCGCGGACCGCGACCGGCGCAAGCTCGAGGGCCTCGCCGCCGGGGTGAAGGCGATCGCCACCTGGCACGCCACGGACACGATCCAGACCTGCCGCGAGGCGTGCGGCGGCGCGGGCTACATGGCGGAGAACCGCTTCGCGTCGCTGAAGGCGGACACCGACGTCTTCACCACCTTCGAGGGCGACAACACCGTGCTCCTCCAGCTCGTCGCGAAGGGCCTCCTCACGGACTACTCAGCACGCTTCGGCGACCTCAGCCAGCTCGAGATGGTGCGCTTCGTCGGCGCGCAGGCGTTCGACACGGTGGTGGAGCGCTCACTCGCCCGCCAGCTCGTCGGCGCGGTGCTGGGCGCGCTGCCGTCGAGCGACGAGGAGCTCGCAATCGAGGACCGCGAGTTCCAGCTCCAGCTCTTCCGCGGCCGCGAGGAGCACGTGCTCGGCGGCGTGGCGCGCAGGCTCAAGCGCGGCATCGACGACGGCCAGGACTCCTTCACCGTCTTCAACGAATGCCAGGACCACGTGCTCGAGGCCGCCCGCGCGCACGTGGACCGCATCGTGCTCGAGGCGTTCACCAGTGCGGTCGAGCGCGCCGAGGACGGCCCGGTGAAGGAGGCGCTCGCGAAGCTCTGCGACCTCTACGCGCTCTGGACGATCGAGCAGGAGCGCGGCTGGTACTTCGAGCACAGCCGCATGACGGCGCCGCAGTCGAAGGCCATCACCCGCCGCGTGAACCGGCTCTGCGGGGAGCTGCGCGAGCACGCGCGACCGCTCGTCGATGCGTTCGCGATTCCCGAGGAGCTGCTCGGGCCGATCGCAAAGGGAGTAGGGAGTACGGAGTAGGGAGCGCGCTCGTCCGCAGGCGCCGTCCCAGCTTCGTCGCGTTTACAGCAGCAATAAGGGTTGGGCTCCCGCGTGGATGCTGCTCGTCATTGCTGCAGTAACCGTCCCGCGCCAGGGCACCATGGCGCGGAGAAAGGCGCCCCCTACTCCCTACTCCTTACGCCCTACGTACTGGGCAGACTCGAGCCGGCGAAGCCGAAGAACCAGATCCCGAACGCCAGGAGCGCGATCGACACGGAGATGATCATCGTCATCTCGAGCACCGTCAGCCGCCGCGCCGTCGTGCGCTCGCCGCGCATGCTCTTGAGCCACGGCGCCCGGAAGCGCACCTCGGACTGCTGCCCGGTCACGCGCGCGTATACATGGTCGAGCCCGAAGAGCAGCTTGTAGAAGAGCCACATCGTGATCGGGATGCCGAAGATCAGCAGCACGTACGGCCCGAGCGACGGCTGAGAGCTGTCGACCATGTGCGAGACGGCGTAGATCCACCCGATTGGAATCCCTATCCAGAGGAACACGCTGCCGACTGCCATCAGCGCAATGAGCACCAGCGCGACTGGCATCGCGACGATCGTCTGCCACACGGTGCGCTTGGGGCGCTGTGCCGTCCCTGCCTGGTGTACGGCCACGTTTCCCATCTTGACACAATGTTCCCACGTGGGGAGGCAGACAAAACGGGGTAAAAGCCCAGCACTTGGATAGACACGGGAGGCTTTGATGGCGAGTCAGATCAGCGAGCAGGAAGCAAGGCAGGTCGCGGAGTCCGCACGCGAGGCGGAATGGAGCCTCCCGAGCTTCGGGCGGGAGCTCTTCCTCGGCAACTTCAGGCTCGATCTGATCCACCCGCAGCCGAAGGTCGATCCCGCGGCGAGAGAGAAGGGCGAGGAGTTCGTCAAGCGGCTGCGCGCGTTCCTCGAGGAGAACGTCGACCCGCTGCAGATCGAGCGCGACGCGAAGATCCCGGACGAGGTGGTCGACGGGCTCAAGCAGCTCGGCGCCCTCGGCATGAAGGTGAGCGAGGAGTACGGCGGGCTCGGCCTCTCGCAGGTCTACTACAACAAGGCGCTCCAGCTCGTGGGCGCGTGGCACTCGGCGCTCTCGGCGCTGCTGTCGGCGCACCAGTCGATCGGCGTGGCCGAGCCCCTCCGCCTGTTCGGCACCGAGGAGCAGAAGCAGAAGTGGCTGCCCCTCGTCGCGAAGGACCACATCTCGGCCTTCCTGCTCACCGAGCCCGACGTGGGCTCTGACCCCGCCCGACTCGCCGCCACCGCCACCCCGACCGAAGACGGCACGGGCTACGTGTTGAACGGCCGCAAGCTGTGGGCCACCAATGGCGCGGTCGCGGACATCGTCGTGGTGATGGCGAAGGTGCCGAAGAGCGAGAACTCCCGCGGCGGCATCTCGGCGTTCGTCCTCGACTACCACTCGGACGGCGTCACGGTCGAGCACCGCAACAAGTTCATGGGCCTCAAGGGCATCGAGAACTCGGTCACGCTGCTCGAGGACGTGTTCGTGCCGAAGGAGAACCTGATCGGCAAGGAGGGCGAGGGCCTGAAGATCGCTCTCTCCACGCTGAACACCGGACGGCTTGCTCTGCCCGCCATCTGCGTCGCCGCCGGCAAGTGGGCCACGAAGGTGGCTCGCGAGTTCGCGAAGGAGCGCGTGCAGTGGGGCCAGCCGGTGGGCAAGCACGATGCCGTGGCACAGAAGATCGCCTTCATCGCCGGCAGCGCGTTCGGACTGGAGGCGATGCTCGACGTGGCCTCGCGCCTCGCCGACGACAAGCGCCAGGACATCCGCATCGAGGCGGCGCTCGCGAAGCTCTACGCCTCGGAGATGGGCTGGAAGATCCTCGACGAGCTGATGCAGATCCGCGGCGGCCGCGGCTACGAGACCGCCGAGTCGCTCAAGGCGCGCGGCGAGAAGCCGGTGCCCGTGGAGCAGGCGCTGCGCGACATGCGCATCAACCGCATCTTCGAGGGCTCCACCGAGATCATGCATCTGTTCATCGCGCGCGAGGCGGTGGACCAGCACCTGTCCGTGGCGGGCGACATCCTCGACCCCGAGGTGGCCGCTGGCGACAAGGCGAAGGCCGCGATGCAGGCCGGCGCCTTCTACGCCAAGTGGCTGCCGTCGCTGGTGGTGGGCGACGGTCAGAAGCCCGGCTCATACGCAGAGTTCGGCTCGCTCGCACCGCGGCTGCGCTTCGTGGAGCGCAACGCACGCAAGCTCGCCCGCTCCACCTTCTACGCGATCGGCCGCTACCAGGCCGGTCTCGAAAAGAAGCAGGCGCTGCTCGGCCGCATCGTGGACATCGGCGCCGAGCTGTTCGCGATGGCGTCCGCCGTGGTGTACGCGAACACGATCAAGTCGGAGAGCCCGGAGCGCGGCGAGAGCGCGTGCGAGCTGGCGGAGCTGTTCTGCGCGCAGTCGCAGCGGAGGATCGCCGAGCTCTTCCACGCGCTGCGGGCGAACGACGATGCCCACAACTACAAGATCGCCCAGAACGTGCTCGATGGCCGCTACACGTGGTTCGAGGAGGGCATCCCGGACCCGTCGGGCGACGGGCCGATGTTCGCCGAGCAGCCCGACGCGGTGAAGGACGAGCAGTCGGCTGCCGAGGCGCAGAACGGCGGCGAGAAGCGCCGCGGGCTGCGCCGCAAGAAGCCGGTGACCGAGAAGGTGCAGTAGCCGGCGACGCCCCGCGCGTAGTCCGCACTGGTGCACTTCACCGGTGTCGGAGGAGCACGGACTAGAAGCAGCCACAATCGCAGATTCCGCCGGATCCGTGGGGATCATCGGCCCCGTGGCTACGAGGATCAAGTTGTCGAGAGCTGCCGGCGGCAAGGACGGCGACGCTTGTCCCTGCCGAACTGCCGGTAAATAGCGCTCAGGCGGTCACTTCGGCGCGCAGCGCGGGCGCCACGTGCTTCGCCAGGAGCTCGATCGTCTGGAAGTCGTACGGCGCTGACGCGCCGAGCAGGAAGTCGGGTGAGCCGCCGACTTCGGCCCATGGCTTGAGCGCCTCCAC
>JAICJR010000169.1 GCA_025928345.1 Thermoleophilaceae bacterium
ACTGGATCGACGGTGGACGAGCCGATGGCGCCACTCGTCGTCTGCACGCCCGGCTTGATCGCCCGCGCGACGATGTGCACTTCGGGAAGAGTGCCCGGCATCACCTCCCCGATGGGGCACGTGATGGTGGTCGTGCCGACGCAATTCGCCGCCGAAATGAGCGCCAACCCGGCCGGCAGCTGGGCGCTGATCGCGCTGCCATGTCCCGAGCTGCTCCCTCCATTCGACCCGCTGAACGTGAAGGTGACCGTCTGCCCGAGGTTCAGGCGGGCGATGCCGGCCGACACGCGCAGGCCGAGGTCCGCCAGCTCGAGCTCGAACGCCCCGGCGTCACAGGCCGCGCCCTGCGGCCGCGCGATGCCGCGCTCGTCCGTGGCCGGACAGGTCGAGGGGTCACCTGGGGCAGGGAGGTCAAGCTGCCACAGGCTGCGGCGCGCGCCGGCGCGCGGTCAGTGCGTAGTCGGCGGGATTGAAGTGACGCGTCTGCTGGCGGTACGGCCAGGTGAAGCCCGGCCAGATCGTCGTGTTCTTCCCGTTCTCGTCGAGATACCAGCTTGCGCAGCCGCCCGAGTTCCACACGGTGCCCTCGAGCTGCTTCTGGAGCCGCCCGTTGAAGCGCTCCTGCACGTCCTCGCGCACCTCGAACACGTCCGCGCCGCGCGCCTTCATGTGCTGGAGGCCCTCGGCCAGGTAGTTGAGCTGCGACTCGATCATGAACACGATCGAGTTGTGGCCGAGGCCGGTGTTCGGGCCGACCAGGAAGAACAGGTTGGGGAAGCCGGCCACCGTGCTGCCGAGATATGCCTGCGGGCTGCCCTGCCACATGTCGGCCATCGTGCGCCCGCCGCGGCCCTTCACGTACTCGGCCACGGGCATGTCGGTGACGTGGAAGCCGGTGCCGAGGATGATCGCGTCCACCTCACGCTCCTCGCCGTCCGCCGTGACGATCGAGTGCGGCTTGATCTCCGCGATCCCGTCGGTGACCACCTCGGCATTCGGCTGCTGGAGCGCCGGGTAGTAGGTGTCCGAGATCAGCACGCGCTTGCACCCCATCCGGTAGTTCGGCGTGAGCTTCGCGCGCAGCTCCGGGTCCTTCACCTGCCTCTGCAGATGAGTGTGCGCGAGCTTCTCGTTCACGCCGCCCTCGCGCGGGTGCATGAAGCCGATCACGAACAGCTCGCGCATCCAGTAGATCGCCGCGCGCATCGCCAGCTGGGCGGGCGGGAAGAGCCTGTAGAGGCGCTTCTCGAGCTTGGACAGCCGGCGGTCGCGCTGCGGGACGATCCACGGCGCGGTGCGCTGGAAGACGTGCAGCCGCTTCACGAGCGGCTGGATCTGCGGCACCACCTGGATCGACGACGCGCCGGTGCCGATCACGGCAACTCGCTTGCCGCTCAGGTCGTAGTCGTGATCCCAGCGGGCGGTGTGGAAGATGCGTCCCTCGAAGCTCTCGATGCCGGGAATGTCCGGCAGGCGCGGGTCGCTCAGTGGACCCACGCCCGCGATCAGGAAGTCGGCGGTGAGGCTGCCGTGTTCGGTGTCCAGGCGCCAGACCTCCGCTTCTTCGTCCCAGGCCGCCTCCGTGACGGCGTGGTTGAAGCGGATGTGCGGCTCGACGCCGTACTTCTTCGTGCAGTGGCGCAGGTACTCCCAGATCTCGGGCTGGGGAGAGAAGGTGCGGCTCCAGTTGGGGTTCGGCTCGAAGGAGAACGAGTAGAGATGCGAGGGCACGTCGCACGCGCAGCCGGGGTACGTGTTGTCACGCCAGGTGCCGCCGACGTCATCGGCGCGCTCGAGGATCACGAAGTCGTTCTCGCCCTCCTGCTTGAGACGGATGCCGCAGCCGATGCCGGCGAAGCCGCTGCCCACGATCGCGAAGCGGACGTGCTCTGGAAGTGACCTGACCGACCCGTTACTGGCGCTGCCCATACGTCCCCCTCGTTCGCCCTGACTCTCCGAGTTCTGCATTACCCCACACTAGCGCGTAATAAACAGTGATGTACATCACTCCCCCGCGGGCAAGCTGGCGCGTGTTCGGTGTCCGCCCGGGTACAGGGTGCGCATGAGCACAATCGCAATCGTTCTGATCATCATTGCGGCCGTCATAGTCGTGGCCGCCGTCCTCGCCTTCGAGGCGCGCCGGCGAAGCATCGGCAAGGCGCGCCGCCGCGAGCGCCTCGAGACCGAGGTGGGCGGACATCGCCAGGAGGCCGCCGCGCATTCATCGAAGGCCTCGGAGCTCGAGCCCCACGCCGCCGCGCACCGCGAGGAGGCGGCGCGCCACCTCGACGAGGCGGAGCAGCTCGAATCGCAGGCAGAGCGCTCGAAGCGCTTCGCAGCCCGCCACGAGGCCGAGGCGCAGGAGCGCGAGGGGGAGCTGGAGCAGCTGTAAGTCAGTAGGGAGTAGGGAGTACGAAGTAGGGAGCGCTTTCTCCGCGGACCGCCCAACTAGCTGCGGCGCTTACAGAAGCTGGGGAAGGACGGAGCCCTCGCGCTCCCTACTCCCTACTCCTTTCCTACACCCGCGCGATAGCGCGTACCGACTCCTTGAGCGACTTCGCCGTCGCGAGCACGGCCGTGGGCTCGTAGCCGCAGTGGGCCATGCAGTTCGCGCAGCGGTCGTCGTTGCCGCGGCCGTACTTCGACCAGTCGGTGGTGTCGATCAGCTCCTTGTAGGTCTTCGCGTAGCCGTCGCCCATCAGGTAGCAGGGGCGCTGCCAGCCGAAGATCGAGTAGCTCGGGATGCCCCAGGGGGTGCACTGGTAGTCGACCTTGCCCTCGAGGAAGTCGAGGAACAGCGGTGAGTGGTTGAGCCGCCACTTCTTGCGGCCGCCGTCGGCGAACGCGGCCGAGAACAGCGCGCGCGTCTGCTCGACGCCGGGGAAGTGGTCCTGGTCCGGCGCCTTCTCGTACGCGTACGCGGGCGAGATCTGGATGGTGTCGACCTCGAGCTCGTCGTTGAGGTAGTCGAGCACCTCCTTGACCGTCTCCGGCGTGTCGGTGGTCAGGAAGGTGGTGTTCGTGCCGACGCGGAAGCCGAGCGCCTTAGCCGCCTTGATCCCGGCCACCGCCTTGTCGAAGATCCCCTCGCGCTCGACGAACTGGTCGTGGCGCTCGCGCATGCCGTCGAGGTGGATCACCCACGTGAAGTAGGGCGACGGCTTGAAGTTCTCGAGCTTCTTTTCCAGCAGGATCGCGTTGGTGCACAGGAAGACGAACTTCTTGCGCTTGATGAGCTCCTCCGCGATCACGTGGATCTCCGGATGGACGAGCGGCTCGCCGCCGGCGATCGACACCATCGGCGCCCCGCATTCCTCGATTGCAGCGAGCGCCTGATCGACCGGCATGCGCTGCTTGAGGATGTGCTCCGGGTGCTGGATCTTCCCGCAGAACGAGCAGGCGAGATTGCACTGGAAGAGCGGCTCGAGCTCGACGAGCAGCGGGAACTTCTCCACGCCGCGGAGCTTCTGCTTCATGAGATATGAGCCCACTCTCACGCTCTGCCTGAGGGGTACCGGCATATGTCAGGTCTCCTTCGTCGGGTCGGGCAGCGTTGCGCACCAGCTCTCGAGCGCGCTCGCCGCGCGTCCAAGTGCACCATACGCCTTAATCCCGCCAGTGATTGTCGACATTCGAACAAGTTCGCGCGTGGGCGTGTCCACCACCGCTCTCAGCACGGCGAACGGACGGTCGGCCGCGGCGGGCGCGAGCCACGCGGATTCCATGTCCACGGCTATCGAACCGTCCTCGGCCAGAGCCGCACGAGCAGCACCGCGCGACAGCTTCGGAACCGAGACGATCGGCCCGCGGCGGACGGCCACGCCGGCATCGCTCAACTCCCTCTCCAGCTGCTGTAAAGGCTGGCACTGGACAGGCGCACCGTTTCCGCGCAGCTCAGACGCGAGCACCACCGATCCGGGCTCGAGCTCATCGGAAAGCGCGCCGCCGAAGCCGAGGACGGCCACCGCCCGCGCCGGAGTTCGAGCCGCGCGCGCCGCCGCGGCACGTGCGCGTTCGGGTCCCATCCCCGTCCGCAGCACATGCGACGCGCGTCGCGCAGCAAAAGCCTCTATCCGCAGCGGCGTGAGCACGAGCAACCCAGAGCTCACGCGAGCCAGCGGCCCAGCGCCGTGACCGGGAACACGAGCCGGTACAGGTGGTAGTTGATGTAGAAGTCGCCGGGGAAGCCGGTGCCCGTGTAATAGGGCTCGTCCCAGGTGCCGTCCTCGCGCTGCGTCGAGGCGAGCCACGCCAGAGCGCGCTCCACCATCTCGTCGCGCGGGTGGCCCGCTGCGTGCAGCGCGATCAGAGCCCACGCGGTCTGCGACGCGGTCGAGTCCCCGCGGCCGCTCCACGAGCGGTCGACGTACGAGCGGCAGTCCTCGCCCCAGCCGCCGTCCTCGTTCTGGTGCGCGCGGAGCCAGTCCACCGCGCGCCGCATCGCCGGGTCGTCGGCGCCGACGCCCATCGCTTCGAGCGCGGGTAGCGCCGCGCCCGTCCCGTACACGTAGTTCACGCCCCAGCGCCCGTACCACGAGCCGTCCGCCTCCTGCTCGCGCAAGAGCCACGCGAGCCCGCGCCGCGCGGCGTCGCCGTCGGCGAGACCCTCGGCGGCGAGCATCTCGAGCGCGTGAGCCGTCACGTCAGAGCTGGGCGGGTCGGTGACCTCGCCGAAGTCGCAGAACGGGTGCTTCTCCACGAGGCCGTGGAAGTTGTCCGCGTCGAACGCGCCCCAGCCGTCGTTTGACGACTGCATACCCACGATCCAGTTCACCCCGCGCCGCACGGCCGCGTCCACGCGCTGGCGATCGGGGTGGTCCACCCGCCGCAATGCAAGGACCACCTCGGCGGTGTCGTCGATGTCCGGGTAGTTGTCGTTCTCGAACTCGAACGCCCAGCCGCCAGGCTCAAGCTCCGGGCGCCGCACCGCCCAGTCGCCGCGCAGGCGCACCTCCTCGTCGAGGAGCCAGTCCGCGGCGCGGATCAGAGCCGGATCGTCGGCCGGCACGCCCGCGTCGCGCAGCGCGACGATCGCGAGCGCGGTGTCCCACACGGGCGACTGGCATGCCTCGAGCCAGCAGCGGTCCTCCTCGTAGACCGTGAACGACTCGAGCCCCTCGAGCGCGGCCTGCATCAGCGGGTGGTCGATCGGATAGCCCTGAAGGTCGAGCGCCATCATCGAGTAGACCCACGGCGGCTGGATGCCGCCCCACGAGCCGTCGGCCTCCTGGCGGGCGATGATCCAGCTCTCGGCGCGCGTCAGAGCCAGCCTTCGGAGCCAGCGCAGCGGCCTGCGCTCGTACGCGTGGAACGCGCGGTCGAGGAGGCCGAACCAGCCGCGCAGGGTTCGCAGTGAGCCGCGCTCCACTCCGCGCGGCGCGCCGGTGAATAGCTCGTCGAGTCCGAACGGCAGCGGCCGCACCGGCCGGTGGCCCCACACCACGGTGAGCGCGGCCACCGTCTGCCTGCCCCAGCAGGCGAACGAGTAGATGCTCACGGGCGCGCCGCCCGGCAGCAGCATCAGCTCGGGCGGCAGCGCCGGGATGTCATCCCACGACCAGATCCCGAACAGCGCGAGCCAGATGTGCGTGAACACACGCGTGCCCTCCACACCGCCGTGGGCGACGATGTACTTGCGCGCGCGGGTCATGTGGTCGGCGTCAACCGGGTCGCCGACCAGCCTCAGCGCCGCGTACGACTCGACCGTGGTCGAGAGATCGCCGGGCGCGCCGTAGAAGTTCCCCCAACTGCCGTCCTTGCGCTGCTGCGAGCGGATCCGGTTGGCCGACAGCCGGCTTCGCTCCTCCTCGCGGATTCCGAGGAACTCGCGCAGCAGGAGGTCCTCCGCGTCCATGGATGCGTTCGTCTCGAGCAGGCCGCGCCAGTAGCCGTCGGCGCGCTGCAGCGAGAGCAGGTGGTCGCGCGCGCGTGCGAGCGCGTCGCGAGCCGCCTCCTCCGCCTGCGAGGGCGGGGCGAAGACGTCAGTCACCGCGCGCGGCTCCGAGCTCGCGCGGGAGGCCGAAGCGCACGGTCTCCCTCGCCACCGACCTCTCCTCCACCTCGAGCGCACCGAGACCGCCGAGCGACTCGAGCACCCGCTGCACGAGCCGCTCTGGCGCCGATGCACCCGCGGCGAGCCCCACCGTGTGCGCGCCGTCGAGCCAGCTCAGCTCGATGTCCTGCTCGTCGTCGATCAGGTACGCGGGCGTTCCGAGGCGGCGCACGACCTCCACGAGGCGGTTGGAGTTCGACGAGTTGGGCGAGCCGACCACGAGCACGGTGTCGCACTCCGACGCCAGCCCGCGCACCGCGTCCTGACGGTTCTGGGTGGCGTAACAGATGTCGTCCGAGCGCGGCCCGATCAGCTCCGGGAAGCGGCGCTCGAGCACGTCGATCACGGCGCGCGTCTCGTCGACGGCGAGGGTGGTCTGGGTGAGGTAGGCCACGCGATTCGGATCCTCGACCTCCACCGTCTCGGCCTCTTCCACGCTGGCCACGAGCTTGATCCGATCCGGCGCGTGGCCGAGCGTGCCCTCCACCTCGTCGTGGCCCGCGTGGCCGATGAGGATGATCGTGTAGCCGGCCTCGGCAAACTGGCGGGCCTCGCGGTGCACCTTGCCCACGAGCGGGCAGGTGGCGTCGATCAGATCGAGCTCGCGCGCCGCGGCCATCGAGCGCACGGACGGCGCCACGCCGTGAGCGGAGAAGACGGTGGTCGCGCCGTCGGGGATCTCGTCCACCTCGTGCACGAACACCGCGCCGCGCTCCTCGAGCTCGGCCACCACGTGACGGTTGTGCACGATCTGGCGGCGCACGTACACCGGCGCGCCGTGCTGCTCGAGCGCCCTCTCCACCACCTGGATCGCGCGCTCTACACCCGCGCATGATGCTCGCGGACCCGCGAGCAGAACGCGGCGCGGGGCGACCGTGTGCGCCCAGCGGTCGAGCACCCAGGTGGCGTCGGCGAGCGCCCGGTGCGCCCGCGCGCCGCTTGCAGCGGCAACTAGCGGTCGGCCCAGCTGGTTCGAACCGCTCCGCACCACCGCGCGCAGCACCGCGAATGGGCGGCCGCCGGCGCCGCC
>JAICJR010000105.1 GCA_025928345.1 Thermoleophilaceae bacterium
CATGCGCGGCACCGGCTGCTCCGGCGGCGCCTACGACTTCTTCGAGCCGCTGCAGAACCTCGACGGCTACGACGTGATCGAGACGATCGCGCGCCAGCCGTGGGTGCTCCATCACAAGGTGGGGATGATGGGCATCTCCTACGGCGGCATCAGCCAGCTCTTCACCGCCCAGGAGCAGCCGCCGAGCCTGGCGGCGATCTCGCCGCTGTCGGTGATCGACAACACGCAGACCACGCTCTATCCGGGCGGCATCCTCAACACCGGCTTCGCGGTGGCGTGGGCGCAGGAGCGCATCCATGACGCGCTGCCGGCGTCGCCGAACGGCGGCCAGGCGTGGGCCTACCAGCGCATCCAGCAGGGTGACACGACCTGCAAGGACAACCAGGCGCTGCACGGCGAGGCGGTGGATCTGATGCAGAAGATCCGCGCGAACAACCACTACGTGCCGTCGGTGGCGGACCCGCTCTCGCCGGTCACGTTCGTCAACAAGATCAACGTGCCGACGTTTATGGCCTGCCAGTGGACCGACGAGCAGACGGGTGGCCACTGCCCCGACCTCGCGGAGCACATGACCGGGACGCAGCACAAGTGGTTCACCTTCACGAACGGCACGCACGTCGACTCGCTCGATCCCGCGACCTTCGACCGATGGTGCGACTTCCTGTCGCTGTACGTGGCGCAACAGGCGCCGGCGATCACCTGCGCGGCGATACACCCGGGCGCGCCGGTGATCTACCAGGAGGCGATGGGCATCACGGGCGTGACGATCCCGCCCGACCCGATTCAGCTGCAGCCCACCTACGCGGGCGCGCTGGCGGCGTTCGAGCAGTTCCCGTCGATTCGCGTGCTGTTCGACAACGGCGCCGGCACGTCGCAGGCGGGCAACCCGCAGCCGGCGTTCGAGCAGTCGTGGTCGAAGTTCCCGATCCCGGGGACGAGCCCGCGCTGGTGGTACATGTCGCAGGGCGGCGCGCTGGCCGACCATCCGCCGGCGCGGCCCGGCGCCGATGGCTTCACCTGGAACGCCCAGGCGCGTCCGCTCACCGATTTCACGGGTGACACGGGCTCTGGCACGAACGGGCTCTGGACTGCCACGCCTCCGTACAACTGGGAGTCGCCGCCGGCGGGCAGCGCCGCTTCGTACGTGACGAGTCCGCTGACGAGCAACACGACGGTGATCGGCGCCGGCGCGGTGCACGCGTGGGTGCGCTCGTCCACGCCGGACGTCGACCTCCAGGCGACGATCAGCGAGGTGCGCCCGGACGGCAAGGAGACGTTCGTGCAGAACGGCTGGCTGCGCGCGAACGAGCGCAAGCTCGACGCCACGAAGAGCACGCTGCTCGAGCCGGTGCTGAGCCTGCGAGCGTCCGATGTCTCGCCGATGCCGGCGAACAGGTTCACCGAGGTGACGATCCCGCTCTACTACGAGGGGCACGTCTATCGCGCCGGCTCGCGCATCCGCGTGACGATCACGGCGCCGAACGGCGACCAGCCGATCTGGTCGTTCGGCGAGACGGATCCGAGCGGGACGGCGAACGTGGCGATCGCGCACTCGAGCCACATGCCGTCGAGCCTGCTACTGCCGGTGGTGCCCGGGGTGAATGTCTCGACGGGGCTGCCGCCATGCCCGGGTCTGCGCGGCGAGCCGTGCCGCGGCTACCAGGCGTATACGAACCAGCCGGCCACGCCCTAAGAGCCGCTTTCCAAAGGGGGTTCTAAGGCCTCTCTAAGGAGGCCCCCGTACCCCTGTGCGCAACTGATTTTGATAGCTAATCTAAGTGTCCCAGGCTTAGATCGAGAACAAGGGATACATTGGAAAATCAGCATCAGAATCAGCTTTGCGACCTCTGTGGGGAGCGGCCCGCGGTCGTGATGGCCCGCTTTGTGAGCGGCGGCACGGCCAGTACGGCGGCGCTCTGCGAGGTTTGTGCCGACGAGGCGATGGGCCAGCAGGGCGGGCTCAGCCCGTTCGGCGAGATGATGAGTGCGGCCGGTGGCCATGTCGTGCGCGAGCGGCAGCGGACGCGACAGCGCTCGAACACGCCCACGCTCGACCAGTTCGGCTGCGACCTCACCTTGGAGGCCCTCGAGGGCCGCATCGACCCGGTGATCGGGCGCGAGGAGGAGATCGAGCAGACGGTCGAGATCCTCGCCCGCCGGCGCAAGAACAACGCCGTGCTGATCGGCGAGCCGGGAGTGGGCAAGACCGCGATCGCCGAGGGCCTCGCCCGCCGCATCGCCGAGGGTGACGTGCCGGACCGCCTCCAAGGCGCGCGCCTCGTGGCGCTCGACCTCGCCGGCATGGTCGCGGGCAGCCAGTTCCGCGGCCAGTTCGAGCAGCGGCTGAAGAGCGCGCTCGAGGAGGTGGCGAGCTCGAACGGCGAGGTGATCCTGTTCTTGGACGAGCTGCACACCGTGCTCGGCGCGGGCTCGCCCGAGGGCTCGATGGACGCGGCGAACATGCTCAAGCCCGCGCTCACGCGCGGCGACCTCAGCATGGTCGGCGCCACCACGCTGGCGGAGTTCCGCAAGATCGAGCGCGACGGCGCGCTGGCGCGGCGCTTCTCGCCCGTGCTGGTGGAGGAGCCGTCTGTCGAGGAGACCGTCGAGATCCTGCACGGCCTGCGCGCCGCGTACGAGGACCACCACAGCGTGGCGATCTCCGACGAGGCGATCGAGGCTGCGGCGCGGCTGTCCGACCGCTACGTGACCGACCAGCAGCTGCCCGACAAGGCGATCGACCTGATCGACCAGGCGGCGGCGCGCCTGCGCCTGCGCGCGGGCGGCGGACCGGACGCGGAGCTCGAGCGGCTGCGCACGCAGCGTGCGGAGGCGCACGCCGAGAAGGACGCGGCCGTGGACGAGGAGAACTACGAGCGCGCGGCCGAGCTGCGCGAGACGATCAACGGGTTCGAGGCGAAGATCGCCGAGCTCTGCGCGGCGCGGCCCGGCGGCTGCGAGCCCGAGGAGACGATCACGGTCCGCGAGACGGACGTGGCGCAGGTGATCTCCGGCCGCACCGGCATCCCGGTGGGCGAGCTGGTGGAGGGCGAGCTCGAGCGGCTGAACACGCTCGAGCAGGATCTGCACGGGCGCGTGGTCGGCCAGGAGAAGGCCGTGGAGCTCGTGGCGGACACGGTCCGGCGCGCGCGGGCTGGCCTGTCGGACGGCGAACAGCCGCTCGGCAGCTTCCTGTTCCTCGGTCCGACCGGCGTGGGCAAGACGGAGCTCGTGAAGGCTCTGGCCGAGCGCCTGTTCGCCACGGAGAAGGCGCTCGTCCGGATCGACATGTCCGAGTACCGCGAGCCGCACACGGTGGCGCGGCTGATCGGCTCGCCTCCAGGCTACGTCGGCTACGGCGACGGCGGCCAGCTCACTGAGCCCGTGCGCAGGCGTCCCTATTCCGTGATCCTGCTCGACGAGATCGAGAAGGCGCACCCGGAGGTGTGGAACGTACTGCTCCAGGTGCTCGACGACGGGCGGCTCACCGACGGCGAGGGCCGCACGGTGGACTTCACCAACACCGTGATCGCGATGACGTCGAACCTCGGTGCGGGCCGGGCCAAGCGTCCGCTCGGCTTCGCGACCGATGCCTCCGAGGTCGCCGACAGCGGCGACGAGCGGATGCAGGCGGCCGCCAAGCGGGCGTTCCTGCCGGAGTTCCTCAACCGCATCGACGAGATCGTGACGTTCGAGGCGCTCACGCCCGAGCAGGTGGAGCAGATCTGCCGGCTCGTCGTGAGCCGCGTCGGCGAGCGGCTGTTCGAGGAGCACGGCGTGGAGCTCGAGGTGAGCGACGAGCTGGTGGCCCGGCTCGCCCAGGACGGCTTCGACGAGGAGTTCGGGGCGCGGCCGCTCAAGCGGCACGTCCGCCGGACGCTCGAGAAGGAGCTCACCCGGGCGATCCTGGACGGCCGCGTGGCGGAGGGCACGGGCGTGCGCGCGGATCTCGCGGGCGACGGAACGGTCGCGCTCGACGTGTCACGGGCGGAGCTGGCGGAGGCGGCTTAGGAGGGTCTGGCGGAACTCGTCACGCCTACCGTCTTGACTCGGCGAGCCGCTCGGCGGCGGCACGGGCTTCGTCGATGTCGGGGTGGGTCGTCAACCGCACGAGAAGGCCATCGGCCGACCAGCAGATGGCCCACCCCTCCCGCTGATGGACTTGACCATCGGCGCCGACCGGACGGCCCTCCTGGCTGACCACCGCAAGCACGACCCCCTCGTCGAAGACGACGACGAACTCTTCGACTTCCATGCGAAGCTCGGCGAAGGAGCCGAACCAGTCGTCCAGGAAGCCACGAATTGCCGCTCGGCCTTCGTAAAGGCCCCCGGCCGCCCGCCCGTCGAGGACCGCATCGGGAGCGAAGAAGCTCATTACCGCGTCGATGTCCCGCCGATTCACAGCCTCGAAGGCGAGGCGCGTGAGCCGAACCGGGTCGGGAGTCGTGGACTCCTCGGGCATCGTTGCGGAAGTATCGCGCCTGGCGTGCCCTCCTAGGCGCCGAACTCAGCGGGCGTGGGCGGGGACTCGGTCCCCGTCCGCGGCCCGACGTTCGTGGTGAGCGGCGCGTCCTCTTCGCGCGCGATCTCGAGCGCCCGGCGCAGGCCGCGCTGCGACACGCGGTCGACGAGGCGCTGCACGAACATCCGCACGGGCAGCACGCCGGCCACCCACGACGGCGCCACCACCTGCCGCGAGCGGCGCTCGATGCCGCGCACGATCGCGTTCACGCCCACCTCGAGCGGCGTGACCCGGTCGAACGGGCCGGACGCGGCGCTGAGCTCCTGGGCGGCCTTCGTGCCGAAGCCGCGGCGCGTCATGTCGGTCTCGAGCTGGGCGAAGTAGGCCACGCCCACGCGCGCGCCGGTGGAATGCAGCTCGCTGCGCAGCGAGTCGGCGAGCGCCTCCACTCCCGCCTTGGACGCGCTGTAGGCGCCGAGCAGCGGCGCGTGCACCGCGGCGGCGAGCGACGAGATCGCGAGCGCGTAGCCGCGCTCGTGCGCGATGTGGGGAGCGGCCGCCTGCAGCGTGTAGTACGCGCCGAGCAGGTTCACCTCGATCGTGCGCTCAAACACCTCCGGGTTCCCGCCGAGGATCGGCAGCTGCGCGGCCACGCCTGCGTTGGCGATCACCACGTCGAGCCCGCCGAGCTTGTCCACCGCCGCCTCGACGGCGCCCTCCACCTGTTCGCGGTCGCGCACATCGCACACCACGGCGAGTGCGTTGCCGCAGTCGGCCGCCACGCGGCCGAGCAGGTCGGGCTCGATGCCGGCGAGCACCACCTTCGCCCCGCGCTCGTGCAGGCGGCGGGCCACGGCGGCGCCGATCCCGCGCGCCGCTCCGGTGATCAGCACGCGGCGCCCGGCGAGCCCATCGCGGTCGCCCTCCGCTCGCGGTACCCGGCTTCGCAGCTCGTCCGGCTGAATGCGCAGGCTCGCGATCGTCATGGCGAGCATCTCGTAGTGGCCCACGAGCATGCACAGCTCGATCAGCTCCTCGTCGGAGAACTCGCCGCGCAGGTCCGCCCACAGCTCGTCGGAGACGTCGCGCATCAGGTGCATCTCGTCGGTGGCCTTGAGCAGAAGCCGCTGGCGCTCGCTCCAGGTCGCCTCCGACACGTCGTCGCGGTCGATGGCGGCGATCTGCTCGTCGCTCAGCCCGCTCTCCCTGCCGAGCCGCTCGTGGTGCCGGCGCTCGTATTCGGCGCGGGTGTTGTGGGCCACGCGCAGGATCACGAGCTCGGTGTCCACGCGCCGCAGCTTGCCCCGCGGCATCAGCGCGCCGCCGAAGCGGAGCCACGCTCGGAACAGGCGCCGGTGCCGCGCCAGCGTCGTGAAGAGGTTGGGCGGGCGCTCGGTGCCCGTCGCGCGCCAGATCGCGGCCACGATCAGCGAGTTCACGCGCCCGATCTGCGCGCGGCTCCCCGGGGTGATGCGCGGCTCGCTCATCGCCGCCCGATCCTCACGTTTGTGGTGTAGACCGCGGTGCCTGTGGCGTCAGCCTGGGCGGTGTCCTGCTGGTACGGATTCGACGGGCCGAGCGGCACCGCGATGTGCAGGCGGCCAGCGCGGCCCGCTCTGATCACCAGCGAATGCTTCGCCACGCGATCGCCCGACAGCGTGATTCTGTAGCGCGTGCGTGGGCGATAGAGCGGCGCCGTGGTGACGGTGCCGGAGCCGCTGCCCGCAAGTGAGAAGCTGCGCCGCGCCGCGGTCAGAGTCGAGAACTCCCTCGCCGTCCGGTGCATCGCCACCCGCCATCCGTAGAGGGCGTAGGAATCGTCCGCGCTCGTGTAAGTGAATGGCGACGGCGCCGGCGCGGGATTGGCGAAGTCGGACATCACCTTGTCGATCGACCAGCCCAGGTCGCGCGTCCAGTACGGCCAGGAATGCGTGCCGGGACCGTAGTCGTCGAAGTAGGCGGGGATGCCGAGCGAGTCGAGGCGCGCCTGGAAGTCGTTGTTGTCGCGCCAGATCATCCCCTCGATCCCGATCGCGCCGAGGAGCCCCGTGCTCGGACTGTCGAACGGGCCCGGCTGGCCGTTGCCCCAGTACATGTACATGCGCGTGGACCGCAGGTTCTCCGCGAGCGTGGCGGGATCGTGCGCGGCCCAGTTGATGCCGTCGGTCACCGGGTTGCCGAAGAAGGTGTTGGGGGCAACGTGGTCGAGCCCGACCTCGGTGGCGTTGATCACGCCCTCGGCACCGACGCGGGCGTCCGGGTCGTAGTAGATGTCGGGTGCGCCGGAGTAGCCGAGCGCGGTGCCGAACAGGTCCGGGTGCCGAGCGGCGTAGCTCAGCGAGCAGAAGCCGCCCTGCGAGAGGCCCGCGATCGCGCGGCCGGCGCGGCTCTGGATCGTGCGCAGGTTCGAGTCGACCCACGGGATGAGCTGCTTGATGTGGAACCTCTCCCAGCTCTGCGCTCCGTTCGGCCAGTCGCTGCACCAGCCGCCGCCGCCGTCGTTGAGCGCGATGTCAGGCATCACGGTGATGAGCTGACGGTTGCCGATCACCTTCTCCGCGTTGCCCTGCAGCGTCCAGTCGGATGCGGTGCCGCTCGTGCCGTGGAGCAGATAGAACACCGGATAGCTGGTCGTCGCGTTCGCGTCGTAGCCGGGCGGGAAGAGGATGTAGATGTTCGCGGGGTCGGGCAGCGCGGCCGTCTTCACCTTCAGGGCGACGAGCCGTGAGTCCACCTGCTTCACCGAGAGCACCTGGAGCCCGTGGCCGTCGTGGAACGTCACCGCGTGTGCCGGCGCGGCGATCGCAAGAGCAAGCGCGGCGATGATCGCCGCGGCCGTCGTAAGGCGCCTCATCCCGGGCCGGAAGATAACGAAGCGGGTTAGAGCGGTGCGCCGGCTCGCGCGACCAGGTCGCGCACGATGAGCGTGGCCGCTGCGGGCGAGCCCTTCACGAATCCGAAGAACGGGCCGAAGTCCTTGGTGGCAGAGAAGCCGGTGACGTAAAGGCCGTCGAGCGTGGTCTGGAAGGACTCGTCGAGCACGGGGAAGCCATCCGCCAGCTCGACCTGGTCGACCACGCCTTCGAGATACGGCACGCCGCGCAGGTCGGCGCGGTATCCGCATGCGAACACCACGCGGTCCACCCCGAGCCGCGTGGAGTCGGACAAGGTCACGTCGAGAACGCCGCCGCCGTTTTGCACCGCCTCCACCACCTCGTTGCCGGGGCGGCGGTGCACGCGGCCGGCGTCGAGCCTCGGCGTGAGCCAGTGCTCGAGCGTCAGCCTGCCCACCTCCCAGAAGCGCTGCGCGATCGCGTCCTGCTCCTGCTTCGGCAGCTTGCGCCAGTAGCCGGGCACCTCCAGCGTGCGCTCCACGTGCTCGTCCACGAAGCGCCAGCTCACCTGCTCGAAGCGCGGCACCTCGTGGCGATGCACCACGTCGACCCGCTCGGCCCCGTGCTCGCCGATCAGCGCGGCCCACTCGTACGCACTCTGCCTGCCGCCCACGATCAGCACGCGCGCGCCCGAGAGATCGTCGAAGTTCACGAGGTCGCACGTGTGCGCCGAGCAATCGGGCGGTAACGAGCCTGCCCACTCGGGACGACATGTGTAGTGGCGGACGCCCGGCGCTGCCACGACGGCGTCCGCCACCACGTGCTCCCCGCTTTCGAGCGTGGCGGCGAAGCGTCCGTTCGTCTTCTCGAGCCGCGTGACGAAGTCCTCGCGGACGTCGAGCTCCTTGCTCTCCCTGAACCAGTCCGCGTAGTCGAGGAAGAGGCCGATCGGGATCGGGTCGACCTCGTCCGGGCGGATCTGCCGCTCGTCGAGGTATGCCTCGAGCGTGTGGACGCCCGCGCCGTCGAGATGCCAGTCGGGGCCCGAGCGCAAGAACATTCCTTCGGGCATGTTCTCCCGCCAGAAGGCCATCGGCCGTCCCAAGATCACCGTGTCGATGCCGCTCTCGCGTGCGAGTGCCGCCGTCGAGAGCGCGTAGGGCCCAGCGCCGATAACCAACAGCTGCGTGTCCATCCCTGGGGCCGACCTTACACTCGGTGCGAGGCTCTTCGCCAGCCATGACTCGCTCGGTCATAACGTCTGCCGTCAGGACTCCCGTCGGGAAGTTCGGCGGAGGCCTGCGCTCTGCTCAGGCGGTGGACCTCGGGGCGGTGGCGATCCGCGAGGCGGTGGCGCGGGCGGGCGTTGCTCCGGACGCGATCGACCACGTTGTGATGGGCCATGTGGTGCAGGCCGGCGCGGGCCAGATCACTTCGCGCCAGGCGGCCGTGGCCGCCGGCATCCCGAAGGAGGTGCCGGCGATCACGCTCAACAACGTGTGCCTCTCGAGCCTCACCGCGATCGCGTACGCCGACCAGCTGATCCGGCTCGGGGAGATCGAGACCGCCGTCGCCGGCGGAATGGAGTCGATGACCAACGCTCCTTACGTGCTTCGGAAAGCGCGCTGGGGCGGCCGCATGGGCGACACCGAGGTGGTGGACGCGATGATCCACGACGGGCTCTGGTCGACCTTCACGGGGCAGCACATGGGCGAGTCCTCAGACGAGGTGAACGCCGAGCTGGGGATCGCGCGCGAGGAGCAGGACGCGTGGGCGGCGCGCTCGCATCAGCGGGCGGCGGACGCGCGGGACAGCGGGCGCTCCTCCGAGGAGATCGTGCCTCTCGAGGTGCTCGAGGAGGACGAGGGGATTCGTGCGGAGACCACGGCGGAGTCGCTCGCTCAGCTTCCGCCGGCGTTCGGGGGCGGCGGCACGATCACGGCGGGCAACGCGTCGCAGCTGTCCGACGGTGGCGCGGCGGTGACGGTGATGAGCGCCGAGCGGGCGTCGGAGCTCGGCATCGAGCCGCTCGCCGAGATCGTCGCGAGCGGAATGTGCGCCGAGCGCTTCGCCTATCTGCACACGGTCCCGGCTATCGCGCTGCGCAACGCGCTGGACAAGGCCGGGCTGGACGTGGGGGACCTCGGCGTGGTGGAGATAAACGAGGCGTTCGCGTCCGTGGCGGTTCACGCCACGCGCATGCTCGGGCTGAGCGAGGAGATCGTGAACGTGAACGGCAACTCGGTCGCCCTGGGGCACGCGCTGGGCTCGACGGGAGCGCGAATGGCGGTCACGCTCGTGCACGAGATGCGCCGCCGCGGCGTGGAGTACGGCGCCGCCACCCTGTGTGGTGGTGGCGGGCAGGGCTACGCGTTGGTTCTTCGCTTGCTGCATTGACAATGATCAATTGAATCGATATAAGTCGATTCAATGACGGTCGATCTGGAGCTTGTCCCAAAGCAGAAGCGTCCGGCCGGCGAGCCCTGTTGCGAGCCTCTCGTCCAGCCGGACGTGGAACGCGAGCAGGCGAGCCGCATGGCCGAGATCGCGAAGGCGCTCGGCGACCCGGTCCGGCTGCAACTCGTGGACGTTCTCCGCAAGCACGCCGGGAAGGTCTGCGTCTGCGAGCTCCTGCCGCTCTTCGACATCTCGCAGCCCACGCTCTCCCACCACCTCAGGAAGCTCCGCGAGGCGGGCATCGTGGCCTCGGAGCGCCGTGGCCTGTGGGCCTACTACTACGTGATCCCCGACGCCCTCAAGGAGCTGTCCGCATGGCTGACCTGACCCATATCCGCGAAACCGTCCGCGAGCGCTACGCCGCCGCCGCGAAGGGCAGTGGAGGCTGTTGCAGCGGGGGCGGAGTGTTCGGCTCGACGCTCTACGACGAAGCCAGCACAGAGGGCGTGCCGGACGCGGCCGTCAGCGCTTCGCTCGGCTGCGGCGTGCCGACCGCTGTCGCCGCCCTCCACGAGGGCGAGACCGTGCTGGACCTCGGTTCGGGCGCGGGCGCGGACGTGCTCATCGCCGCTCGCCGCGTGGGCCCGGGCGGCAAGGCGATCGGCCTCGACATGACCGACGAGATGCTCGAGCTCGCACGGTCCAACGCCGCCGAGGCGGGCGTGCAGAACGTCGAGTTCCTCAAGGGCTACCTCGAGGACATCCCGCTGCCCGACGCGAGCGTGGACGTCGTCATCTCCAACTGCGTGATCAACCTCTCCGCCGACAAGCCGACCGTGCTGCGCGAGGTGGCACGAGTTCTGCGGCCGGGCGGGCGCTTCGCCGTCTCCGATGTGAGCGCGGATCCCGGCATGGACGAGGCCACCCGTGCCGACATGGCCGCGTGGACCGGGTGCATCGCGGGCGCGCTCACGCGCGAGGAGTTCGAGCAGACGCTGGCGGCGGCAGGTCTCGAGGAGATCGAGATCACCGAGACGCACCGCGTCCACGAGCACGCCGCCTCGGCGATCATCCGCGCGCGCAAGGGTTGATCCTCGGCGCGGCTTAAGATCCGCGCATGGCCCTGAACGGTGTGGGGCGGCGCATCGCTGTGGCGCTTGCGCTGGTGGCGATCGTCGCCGGCGTCGCCGCGATCACGGCCAACCAGCAGTCCGACGCCGACGGAGGCGCGAGCTTCAAGCTGCCCCACCTCACCCGCGCCCAGCTGGCGGGGCTGCGGGTGGTCGCGAGCTTCCGCAACTCGAGCGCCGGTCGCGTCCCGGCCGCGCTCGCACGGCGCATCCGCGCGGGCACGATCGGCGCCGTCTGCCTCTTCGCCCAGAACGGCGACACCGTGGCGACGATCAGGCAGCTCACCCGCAAGCTGCAGGCGATCCCACGTCCGCCCGGGCTGAGGGAGCCGCTGCTGATCATGATCGACCAGGAGGGCGGCGAGGTGCGGCGGATCACCGACAGCCCGCCGGCGGAGTCCGCGCTTCAGATGGCCGCCACACACAACGCCGCACACATCCGCTCTGTCGGTGTGGCCACTGCACGCGGCCTGCGCCGCGCCGGAGTGAACGTTGACCTCGCGCCCGTCTCCGACATCCCACGCGCCGGCTCCACGCTGCTGCAGTCGGGGCGCACCTTTGGCACCGATCCGAACACGATCCCCACGTACGCGGCCGCCTTCGCCAAGGGGCTGGCGCATGGCGGTGTGGTGGCGACGGCCAAGCACTTCCCCGGCTTCGGCGCCGCGAAGGTGAACAGCGACAACGAGTCGGTGACGATCAACCTCTCCGCGAACACGCTGCGGACGGTCGACGAGGCGTCCTTCAAGACCGTCGTGAAGGGCGGAGCCCGGATGGTGATGGTGGCGAACGCGATCTATCCCGCGCTCGACCGCAGTGCGCCGGCCACGCTCTCGCGCCGCATCGCCACCAGCGAGCTCCGTCAGCGGCTCGGCTTCGACGGCGTGACGATCAC
>JAICJR010000239.1 GCA_025928345.1 Thermoleophilaceae bacterium
GGACCTGGACCGCGCGGCCGCGCCCCAGCACGCCCTCACCGAGCTCGTGGCCGCCGGCGCGCTCGGCGTTAAGGCCGGTCGCGGCTTTCACGACTGGACGGCGCGCGACGCCGGCGATCTGGTGCGGCGGCGCGACGAGGAGCTCGTGCGCCGGCTGCATCTCAACTATCCGCAACCTGGACGACCGGCTGACGGCCGGCGGAAGGAGGTCGGCGCATGAAGCCGCCGCCGTTCGAGTACTTCTCCCCCACCAGCGTGGACGAGTGCCTCACGCTGCTGGCGGAACACGGCGAGGATGCCAAGCTCCTCGCCGGCGGCCAGAGCCTCGTGCCGCTGATGAACCTGCGCCTCGCGGCGCCGGAGGTGCTGATCGACCTCAACGGAGTGGACGAGCTTGCGCGGATCGATCGGGACGACGGCGAGCTCGTGATCGGGGCGATGACGCGCCACCGCGACGTCGCGTCCTCCGAGCTCGTCCGGGAGGCGTGCCCGCTGCTCGCCGAGGCGGCCGCCCTGATCGGCTACCCCGCCATCCGCAATCGCGGCACGATGGGAGGCAGCCTCTCGCACGCCGATCCCGCCGCGGAGCTTCCATGTGTGACCACCACGCTCGACGCCGAGATGGTCGTCGTCGGCCCCGGCGGCCGGCGCAGCATCCCGGCGCGCGACTTCTTCGCCGGCCATTTCACGACGGTGCTCGAACCGTCAGAGCTGCTGCTCGAGGTGCGCTTTCCGGCACACGGCGGCGGCCCCGGCTGGAGCTTTCACGAGTTCTCGCGCAAGAGCGGTGACTTCGCGCTGGTGGCCGTGGCGGTGCAGCTGCCCGGCGATGGCGCCTCCGCGGGCCTGGCCATCGGGGTCGGCGGCGTGGGCGACCGTCCCTGGCGGGCGGACGCGGCGGAAGGGCTGCTGGCCGGCGGCCAGCGCGGCGACGAGCTGCTTCAGCAGGCGGCCGACGCCGTGGGCGCGCAGGCGCGTGAGCACGGCGAGGGCCACGCCGACAACGACTACCGCGGGCACGTGGCCGCGACCCTGGCGCGGCGCGCGTTCGCGACCGCCCTCGAGCGAACGGGACGGTGACATGAACCAACACCACGAAGTAAGGCTGAACGTCAACGGCACCGAACACACGGTGAGCGTGCCGCCCAGGAAGCTCCTGGTGGACTGCCTGCGCGAGGACCTGCGGCTCACGGGCACGCACGTTGGCTGCGAGCAGGGCGTCTGCGGCGCGTGCACGATCATCATGGACGGGCAGAACGTCCGCTCCTGCCTGATGTTCGCCGTGCAGGCCGACGGCGCGAGCATCGAGACGATCGAGTCGCTCGCCTCGGGCCCGGAGGACCTCCACCCTGTGCAGCAGGCGTTCGTGGATTGCCACGGCCTGCAGTGCGGCTTCTGCACGCCGGGCATGGTGCTCGCCGCGAAGTCGTTCCTGGAGCAGAACCCGAGCCCGACCGACGACGAGATCCGCGAGGCGATCGCCGGGAACATCTGTCGCTGCACGGGCTACACGTTCATCGTCGACGCGATCCGCACCGCCGCCGAGCGGATGGCGGGGGAGGAGGCCGGCCAGCATGTCTGAGACCCAGGCCGAGACGCAGGCCGCCACCCAGCAGCCGAAGCTCCTCGGCGCCCGCGTGACGCGCGTCGAGGACCCGCGCTTTCTCACCGGCAACGGGCGCTACGTGGACGACATCGCTCTGCCGGGGATGCTGCACGTGGCGTTCGTGCGCAGCACGATGGCGCACGCGGACATCACCGGAGTGAACGTGGAAGCCGCGGCGTCGCACCCCGGCGTTCACGCGGTGGTCACGGGCGCGGAGATGGCGGGCGAGGCCAAGCCGATCACCTGCGACTCGCTCGTGCCCACCTGGCAGGCCACCGAGTACCCGGCGCTCGCCCATGAGCGCGTGCGCTTCGTGGGCGAGGCGGTGGCGGCCGTCGTGGCGGACGACCGCTACATCGCCGAGGACGCGAGCGAGCTCGTGCGGGTGGAGTACTCGGCGCGTGAGCCCGTGGCGTCGATCGAGGCCGCGATTCGCGATGGTGCGCCGCGCCTGCACGACAGCTGGGAGGACAACTTCTTCGTCAAGCGGCACTTCAACGGCGGCGACGTCGAGGGGGCGATGGCCGAGGCCGATGGCGTGCTCGAGCTCGACCTGGTGAGCCACCGGCACTCCGGCATTCCGCTCGAATGCCGCGGCTGCATCGCGGACTACAACCGGGGCGACAACACGCTCACGCTCTGGACCTCCACGCAGATCCCGCACCTCGTGCGCACCGGGCTCGCCGACGTGCTCGAGATGCCCGAGAACAGCATTCGCGTGATCGCTCCCGAGGTGGGCGGCGGCTACGGCATCAAGGGGCATCTCTTCCCCGAGGAGATCGCCGTGGCGGTGCTGGCGCGCAAGCTCGGCCGCGCCGTGAAGTGGATCGAGGACCGGCGCGAGCACCTCCTCGCCTGCATCCACGCGCGTGAGCATCACCACCGCCTGCAGGTGGCCTACAAACAGGACGGCACGGTGACCGGCATCAAGGCGCTGCTCTACGTCGACTGCGGCGCGTACTCCGTCTACCCGTGGACGTCCACGATGGACACGGGCATGGCGCTCGGCATCCTGCCCGGGCCCTACCGCATTCGCAACTACGAGTGCGAGGCCTACAGCGTGACCACCAACAAGTGCCCGCTCGGGCCGTATCGCGGGGTGGCCCGGCCGGCGGCCTGCTTCTCGATCGAGCGCGCCATGGACGAGGTGGCGCACGCCGTGGGCCTCGACCCGTTCGAGGTGCGCCGTCGCAACCTGGTCCGGGACGACGAGTTCCCCTACGAGTCCGTCACCGGCCTGATCTACGACAGCGGCAGCTTCCACGAGGCGCTCGAGAAGGTCTGCCGCGACGGCGACCTCGAGGGCATGCGCCGTCTCCAGGAGGAGGCGCGGGCCGAGGGGCGCTATCTGGGAATCGGCTTCTCCTGCTACACGGAGCAGACCGCCCACACCACGAACGAGTTCATCAAGCGCGGCGTGCCGATCATCTTCGGCTACGACACCGCGATCGTGCGGATGGACCCGTCGGGCACGGTTCTCGTGCACGTGAGCACGCATTCACACGGCCAGGGGCACGAGACCACGTACGCGCAGGTGGTGGCGGACCAGCTCGGGATCCCGCTCGAGAGCGTGAAGGTTGCCTTCGGCGATACGGCGGCCACGCCGTACGGACACGGCACCTTCGCAAGCCGCAGCGCGGTGCTCGCCGGGGGGGCGAGCCTGCGCGCGGCTCAAAAGGTGGCCGAGATGCTCGTGCGCTTCGCCGCCGAGCACCTCGAGGCGGACCCGGGAGACATCGAGCTCGCGCAGGGCAAGGCGTTCGTGCGCGGTTCGGCGTCGCGCGGCGTGGAGATCGCGGACCTGGCGCGCTGGGCCTACCACCGTCCCGAGAAGCTGCCGGACGGGATGGAGCCGGTGCTCGAGGCGGTGTCGTCCTACGACGCGGATCCCGGCACCGGCACGTTCGCCAACGCGGCGCACCTCGTGCTCGTGGAGGTGGACCCGGAGACCGGTGGCGTGAAGCTGCTGCGCTACGCCGTCACCGAGGACTGCGGGCGGATGATCAACCCGCTGATCGTCGACGGCCAGGTGCACGGTGGCGTGGCACAGGGCATCGGCGGCGCGCTGCTCGAGGAGTTCGTCTACGACGAGAACGGCCAGCTGCTCACCACCACGTTCCTCGACTACCTGTTGCCGGGCGCCACCGACATCCCCAAGATCGAGGTCACGCACCTCGAGACGCTGTCGCCCTTCACCCTCGAGGGAATCAAGGGCATGGGCGAGGGCGGCGCGATCGGTCCGGGGCCCGCGGTCGCGTCCGCGGTGGCCGACGCGCTGAGCCCGTTCGGACACGTGTTCGTCAACGAGCTGCCGCTCACCCCCGAGCGCGTCCGCAAGTTCGTCCAGCAGGCCACGGGGAACGCGGCTTGACGGACGGCTCCACCGCACAGGGCTGCCGCGTGGCCGTCGACATCGGCGGCACCTTCACGGATCTCGTCCTGCTCGAGGACGGGGTGGCCACCGCCACCGTGAAGA
>JAICJR010000256.1 GCA_025928345.1 Thermoleophilaceae bacterium
CTGCCGGACAGCCTCTTGAGCGCCGCTGCGGCAGTGGCCGTGGGCGCGTACGCGCTGTCGCACGGCGGCGGCCTGGGCGCGCTGGCCGACCCGGGCAAGATCCTGCTCGTGGCCGTGGCGGCCGCACTCGCCGCGCGGGTGCTGCGGCTTGCGTGGCGCGCGCTCGGCCCTCGGCGCTACAGGTCGAGGTCCACCACCACGGGCGCGTGATCTGAGGGCTTCTTGCCCTTGCGCGCGTCGCGGTCGATGTAGGCGTCCTTCATCTTCGGCGCGAGCTCGTTCGCCAGCAGGACGAGGTCGATTCGCATGCCGAAGCCCTTGTGAAAGTTGCCGGCGCGGTAGTCCCAGTAGGTGAACGGCTCGCCCTTGACGATCCGCGGCTGGACGTCGGTGAAGCCGAGCTCGAGCAGGCGGCCGAGCGCGTCGCGCTCCGCGGGCGTGACGTGCGTGGAGTCGACGAACAGCGCGGGGTCCCACACGTCCTTGTCGGTGGGTGCGATGTTGAAGTCGCCGAGAATGGCGAGCGGCGCCGCGGCTCCGCTCAGCTCGCCCTCAACGGCGTCGCGCAGCGCCGCGAGCCAGGCGAGCTTGTACTCGTAGTGCGGGCTGTCCGGCGTGCGCCCGTTCGGCACGTAGATCGAGTGCACGCGCACCCCGCCGCAGGTGGCGGCGATCGCGCGTGCCTCGGGATCGGGGAAGCCGGGCTCGGCCGCGAACCCGCGCGCCACGTCCTCGAGTCCCACGCGCGAGAGGATCGCCACGCCGTTCCAGGCGCCGAGGCCGTGCGCGGCGGTCTCGTAGCCGAGCCCCTGCAGCTCGAGGTGCGGGAAGGTCTCCTCGCTCACCTTCGTCTCCTGGATGCAGAGCACGTCGGGCTGCACCTGCGGCAGCCACTCGAGCACGCGCGGCATGCGCGCGAGCAGCGAGTTCACATTCCACGTGGCGATCCTCAGGATCGGGCGATTCTACGAGCGGCCGGCGGCGACGCCGAGCCGCGCGCGCACCGACGCCGCAATCGCCTCGGCGCCGGGAAGGAACGCGTCCTCGAGCGTGGGGCTGTACGGGATCGGATGCTCGGGCGTTGTGATCCGCCAGAGGTCGTCCACATCGTCGAGCGACTCTTCCGCGGCCACCGCCAACACCTCGCCGGCCCAACCACCCGTCCGCGGACCCTCCTCCACAGCGGCGAGCCGGTTGGTCTTCGAGAGCGACTCGGCGATGGCTCCACGATCGAGGGGCCGCAGCGTCCGCAGGTCGATCACCTCAGCATCGATCCCATCAGACGCAAGAAGCTCAGCGGCAGCAAGGCAGTCATGAACCCCCTTCATGACCGACACCAAAGTCACATCAGACCCCTCCCTACGCACCGCAGCGGACCCAAGCCCTATGACCTCTGACCCATGACCTATGACCTCTTCCTTCAAGGAGTAGAGCCGCTTGTGTTCTAGGAACAGAACCGGGTTGTCGTCCCGAATCGCGCCCTTGAGAAGTGCCTTGGCGTCCGAAGGCGTACTAGGCGCCACGAGCTTCAAACCGGGCACCGCCTGAAACCACGTCACCGGGCTCTGCGAGTGGATCGCCCCGAAGCGCCCGCCCGCGCCCACCGCCGAGCGCACGACCAGCGGCACGCTCGCCTGCTCGTTCGAGATGTAGAAGTACTTGGACGCCTGGTTCACGAGGCTGTCCATCACGAGCGGCAGGAAGTCGCCGAACATGATCTCGATCACGGGCCGCAGGCCGCACACCGCGCTGCCGAACGCCGCCCCCGCCAGCGCGAGCTCGGAGATCGGCGTGTCGAACACGCGCTCCGGCCCGAACTTCTCGAACAGCCCCGGCGTGGTCACGAACACGCCGCCGGCTGCCGCCACGTCCTCGCCGAACACCACCACGCGCTCGTCCCGTTCGAGCTCTTCCGCAAGAGCGTCACGGATCGCCTCGCGAAACTCGATCTCAGCCATCCTTGAACTCCCGCGCGTCGGGATCTGGTGAGGGGAACGGAGCCGCCAGCGCGTTCTCGATCACCTGCGCGATCTGGGCCTCCACTGCCCGGTCGACTTCCGCCGTGTCGCCGATCGCCTCGCGCGCGCGGATCAGCGGATCACGCGCGCGCCATTCGTCGAGCTCGCCCGGCTTGCGGTACCGGCCCGGGTCGCTGCGCGAGTGGCCCACGTAGCGGTAGGTGAGCGCCTCGATGAAGCACGGGCCCTCGCCGGCGCGCGCGCGGTCCACCGCCTCGCGGGCCGCCGCCTGTACGCCGAAGACGTCGTTGCCGTCGATCGTCTGGGACGAGATGTCGAGCGTCTCGGCTCGCGCGCGGATCTCTCCGGCAGTGACCTGCTCGTACGGGGTGAACTCGCCGTACAGGTTGTTCTCGCACACGTAAACGGCCGGCAGCCGGAACACGCGCGCGAAGTTGAGGCACTCGTGGAAGTAGCCCTGGTTGGTGGCGCCGTCGCCGAAGAACGCCACGGCCACGCCGCCCTCACGCTTCAAGGCGAGCGCCGCGCCCGTGGCCGCCGCGATGCTGCCGCCCACGATCCCGAAGCAGCCGATCAGCCGGTGCTCGAGGTCGATCACGTTCATCGAGCCGGCTCGCCCGCCGCATACCCCGGTGGCGCGGCCGAGCAGCTCGTCGAGCAGGCCCTGCGGCTCAACGCCCAGCGCCAGCGCGTGCCCGTGCCCGCGGTAGGTGCCGGCCACGCGATCGTTCTCCGCGAGCACCGAGCACACGCCCACGGCCACAGCCTCCTGGCCGGAATAGAGATGGGTCGTACCGTGCACCTGGCCCTTGAGGAAGAGGTCCTGCACCGTGTCCTCGAAGCGCCGGATGATCAGCATCCGGCGGTAGAGCTCCAGCGCCTCTTCGCGGTCCGGCACCGCGGAAGGCTTGGCGGCCTGCGCGCGGGTCACTTGGCCGCCACGGGGTCGCCCTCTCCCTTCACGAGGTCCGCCCCGCGCACGTACTGGCGTCCGGCCACGAGCAGCTCCTCGCCGGGGAAGCGCGTGAGGATCTGCGGGCCCTCGGACGTGACGAGCACCTCCTCCTCGATGCGCGCGGCGGAGCGACCGTCGGTGGCCGGGCAGTAGGTCTCCAGCGCGAACACCATGCCCTCTTCGATCTCCACCGGGTCGTGGAACGAGTGCAGGCGCGAGATCATCGGCGCCTCGTACAGACCCACGCCGAGCCCGTGGCCGAACTGGAGGCCGAAGCACGCCTCCTCGCTCGCGAAGCCCAGGTCCTCGGCGGTGGGCCACACGGCCGCGATCTGGTCGGTGGTCACACCAGGCCGCACGAGGTCGATCGCCGCGTCGAGCCACTCGCGGCACTGCTTGTAGGCGTCGAGCTGCGACTGCGTCGCGCCGCCCACGCAGAACGTGCGGTAGTAGCACGTCCGGTAGCCCATGAACGAGTGGATGATGTCGAAGAAGGCCTGGTCGCCGGGGCGCAGCAGGCGGTC
>JAICJR010000159.1 GCA_025928345.1 Thermoleophilaceae bacterium
CCCGTTCTCCCTCACCAACCACACCACCCCCCCCCCCGCGGCCCCATACCCCCCTTTTTGGTCCGCGTTCTCCCCGGCGGCGGGCCCCGGCCCCCCCCCGCTTCTCCCGCTCGCTAAGGATTCGTGAGTCCGTGCCGAAGACCCGGTGGTGCGCCAACTTGGCTCAAAGCTGCTCGCAGGTGGCCTCTCGGCAGGCGTGGTCCTGCTGTGGTGGCCGATGTTCTTCCCCACCGACTCGGTGACGATGTGGCTCGGCCGCGGCATCGTGTGGACGCTCAGCTTCGAGCTCCTGCTCGTGGCGCTGTCGCCGTTCGAGCTTGCCCTGTGGAGCACTCGCCGCGGCGAGCGCCTCACGCAGCGGGTGGTCGCGAAGCGGGCGCTGCTCGAGCATCCCTCGCCGAAGCGCGCGATCGGTCGCCGTGCGGCGCTGGCCATCGGCGCGCTGGCCATCCCGCTTGCGCTGATCGCGGTGGGCGTGGGCTCCCACATCCCGGCGCACCATGCGGCAGCGCCCACTCAGATCACGCGCGTTACCCGCGTGGTGCGGGTGGTCAAGCCGGTGCGGGTGCAGCGCGTGGTGAAGATCCGCACCGTGGCCGAGCAGGTCGCGCCGAGCACGCCTTCCCCGTCCGTGCCGGCCACCCCTCCGGCGAAGCCGCTGCAGACGCCCAAGCCGACCGTGCGGAAGCACGCTTCCTCTTCGCCCGCGCCGAAGGCGCATACCCAGCTGCCCGCCAGCACGCCCAGCACGCCCGCGCCGCAAACGGACGCGCCGCCCGCCCCGGCCCCGCAACCGTCGCCGGCCCCCTCGGGCGCCGTCGGGCAGCCCACCACTTAGACCCCACGCGCCCTCCTGGTTTGGTGCCCTCTGCGGGCACCAAAGCAGGACGGCGCTAGCCGTACAGGCGCCGCTCCGGCCCGTAGGAGCCGTTCGAGTCGAACACGAGGCGCGAGCCCGCCGGCCGGCGCGTGGTGAACGTGCCGGACTGCCCCTCCCGCACGAGCACCGCGGCGTTGCGCGCCGCGCGAGCGTAGAGGCGGCGGGAGATCAGCTCCGGGATGTCCTCCTCGCAGCGCTCGCCATCGTCGCCCCAGGGAGCCAGCTCGAGTACGTCGGTGTCCTCCTCGCTGAGAGCGGCGGCCACCACCATGTGCGTCTCACCGCCATCGCTCGTGCCGATGCAGCGCATCGTCGCGATCCCCGCCGCCCTCGCGGAGGCGAAATGCTCCGAGAGCCGCTCCCACGACTCCACCGCCACTTCCGCGCTCGGATACCGGCAGGCGATCAGGCGACTACTCACACTTCCACGGTAACCCGAGCGTCAAGGACGCTCGGCCGCCGAATCTAAAGCCGTCCAGGCCTGCGACCTGCGACCTAGTCCGGAATCAAGCCCTCGCCGCTGAAATCCGCCTTCGCGTCCTCGAACGTCGAGTCTCTCGGCGGCAGGATCACGTCGGACTCCACCAGCTCGTCGTCGGCCAGCTCGCGCCCGTCGCTCGTCACGAGGTCGAGCATCTGCTGCCACAGCTCGGCGAACTTCTCCTCGTTCCCGGCCTCGACCGCGGCAACAGCCTGGTTGTCGAGCTCGTTGAGCCGCTCGGCGTCGGCGTCCGGCAGCTCGAACTGGCCCTCGCCCGCTATGCGGACGATCATGACTGGCCTTCGGCCGGCTGCTGCGATGAGCCCTCTTCGAGTGCCGGCGCGTCGCCGCCGCCGCCCTGCCCGAGCTCGGCCTTCATCTTCGCCAGCTCGTCGTCCACCTGCGAGCCCGCGCTGAGCTCGGCGAGCTGCTTGTCGATGTCGTCCTGCGGCGGGCCGAGCTGCGTGATGTCGTCGAAGGTCCCGGCCTTCTCGAGCTCCTCGACGGCGCCGGCGCGCGCGCGCATCTGCTCCGTCTTGTCCTCGGCGCGCTGCATGGCCAGGCCGAGGTCGGCCATCTGCTCGCCCACCCCGCTCGCGGCCTCGGAGATCTTCACCTGCGCCTCCGCGGCCGAGTACTGCGCCTTGATCACTTCCTTCTTCGTGCGGAAGGCCTCGATCTTCGCGCGCATCTTCTTCTCGTTCTCGGTGAGCTGCTCCTGCTGGGTCTCCAGCTCGGCGATCTGCTGATCGAGCGTCTGAAGTTCCGTCTGCGCGACGGTCTTGCGCTCGAGCGCGGCGCGGGCGAGGTCCTCGCGGTTCTGCGCGAGCGCCTGGCGCGCCTGGGTGTCGAGCTTCACCACCTGCTGCTTGATCTGCTCCTCCTGCATCTGAAGGCGCTTCTTGGACGTGACCACGTCCGCGATGCCCTTCTTCACGTTCTGGAGCAGCTCGAGCTGCTTGTTGTAGCCGTAGTCGAGGGTCTCGCCGGGGTCCTCGGCGCGATCGAGGAGCTTCGAGACCTTGGCCTTCACGACGGTGGAAAAGCGTCCGCCGAGTCCGGGCATGCGCGCCTCCTGGAAAACGAGTTAGGAAAGGACGACTCTTAGACTACCCCGCGTCATGGAGCCGCGACCGCCCTCTCAATCGGTGTCGGTGATGACCCGCTGGATGGGTCCGACCGATGCGAACACCGCCGGGAACGTGCACGGCGGCCACATCATGCGGATGTGCGACGAGGTGGCGGGGATCGCGGCCATCAGGCACTCCGGCTGCCCGGTCGTGACGGCGGGCATGGACCGCATGACGTTCGAGCACCCGGTGCTCGTCGGCAACCTGGTGACGGTGCGGGCATGCGTGAACGCCGTGTGGCGAACGTCGATGGAGGTGGGCGTGCGGGTTGAGTCCGAGGACATCCGCAGCGGCGAATGCCTTCACACCTCCACCGCCTATCTCACGATGGTCGCCCTCGACGACGACGGCCGCCCCATTCCCGTGGCACCGCTCGCACCCGAGACGCCCGACGAGATCCGCCGCGAGCGCGAGGCGCAGCTGCGGCGCGACAACCGGCTGGCCGAACGTCAGCACATCGTCCAGGGCCGCCAATCCGGCTGATTTCGTTCGGTAGCCTCATTCGCGCGCAATCCAGAACTCTTGATCGGAGACCCGTATGCCGAACATCGAGGACCGTCCCGGCGAGCTTGTTCTCTACACCTGCCACATCGACGACGGGGGCCCACCCGTCCATCCGTGCAAGCGAGCGCATGAGGCGCTGCGCCAGGCCGGCCACCAGTACCGCACCGAGGTGGCCGACCGGAACCACCCCTTCGGCTTCTTCACCACCGGCAAGCGCCCGGACCTCAAGCGCATCAGCGGGCAGGAGAAGCTGCCGGTGCTGCAGCTGCCCGACGGCAGCACGGTGAACGGCTCGCGCGACATCATCCGCTGGGCGCGCCAGAACGCACCGCAGCACTCGCCGGCCCAGCAGGCGTAGCCTTTTTGGCGTGCCCCTGGCCGGCTACCAGTTCGACACGGAAACAGCCCTTCAGCTCGTCGCGCTCGCCGCGGCGATCCTGAGCTACCTCGCGTACCGCCGCCGCGCGCGGGCGCTGGCGGAGCACGGCCGCCCCGTGCCCGAATGGCGCGAGTGGTGCTTCATCGCGGGCCTCATCCTGCTGCTCGCCGTGCTCAGCCCGCCGGCGGACTCGTGGAGCGACAAGCTGTTCGCCGCGCACATGGCGCAGCACCTCGTGATCGGCGACTTCGCCGCGCTGCTGCTCGTGCTCGGGATGAACGGGCCGATGATGCAGCCCATCCTCCACATCAAGGTGATCGACCGGCTGCGCTTCCTCACCAATCCGATCCCGGCGGTGACCGTGTGGGCGATCAACTTCTACACGTGGCACCTGCCATTCATGTACAAGGCGGCGTACGAGAACGACCTGATCCACGCGCTCCAGCACCTGAGCTTCCTGGTCTTCGGCGCGATCATGTGGATGCCGCTCTTCGGCCCGCTGCCCAAGCCCGCCTGGTTCAACAGCTTCGCCAAGCTCGGCTACATCATCACGGTGCGGCTCTTGGGGACGCTGCTGGCCAACGTGTTCATCTGGTCGGGCACGGTCTTCTACACCTTCTATGCCGGCGGCGAGGGGCGCGCGGGGGTCTCGCCGCTCACGGACCAGAGCATCGCCGGTGCGGTGATGATGCTCGAGGAGAGCATCCTCACCATCTTCCTGTTCGGTTGGCTGTTCATGCGCGCCGCGGCGGAGAGCGAGGAGAAGCAGGAGTTGCTCGATTGGGCCCATTCCCGCGGCATCGAGCTGACCCCGCGGCGGGCGGGGCGCGCCGTGGCGGCCGGACGCGGGGCGGAGCTGCGCGAGCGGCTCGAGCGCGACGCCGGCGCTAGGTCGCGGGCACCTGGGGCTGCCCGTCTGCCGGCGGGTTCAGCAGCTGCTGCCAGCGCTGGATCAGCCCGTTCCGAATCGTGAAGCGCACCTGGGCGGAGCCCCCTCCCTGGCAGCCGCCGTGCGGGCCCTGCCTGAGGTGAAAGCCGGCGAGCGTCGTCGTTCTCTCCGCCCGGATGAACGTGATGTCCGCGCGGCAGGGCAGCCCTGAGTTCCACTCGACCGCGATCTTGTGGTTGGGGAACTGGAGCACGTAGTCCTGCGTGACGATCGCGTGCGTGGCGAAGTAGGAGGCGGCGCGCTCATAGTGGCCGCTGTTGACCGCGTGGTTCCAGCCGCGGATCACCTTCGCGTCGCCGGCTCTCGGCGCGGGCGCAGTTGCGCGACGCTGAGCAGCGCTGTGGTGCGAGCCGCCGCATCCTGCGGCGATGACTAGGAACGCGAGCCCGGCCATCCAGAGCCGGTGCATGCTCGGAGTTTAAGAGAATGCCGGTGATGCTCGGAGATCCCGTTGACTGGGTGCCGGCCGGATGCCCCGCGGCCGCGCCGATCGAGGGGCGCCTCGTGCGTCTGCGTCCGATCGATCCGGAGAAGGACGCAGCGCCGCTGTTTCGCTCCTCGCATCCACCGCTCGGCGATCCGGAGCACTGGACGTACCTGCCGTACGGCCCGTATGAGGACGAGGCGGCGCTGCGCGCGCGACTCGAGGAGACCGCGCATTCCGAGGACCCGCTCTATTTCACGATCGAGCTCTTGCCGGAGGGCCGGCCCGCCGGGAGTGCGTCGTACCTGCGAATCACACCGGAGCATGGAGCGATCGAGATCGGCCACATCTGGTTCGGTGCCGAGTTGCGACGCAGCGCCGCGGCCACCGAGACGATCTTCCTGCTCGCGCGCGAGGCGTTCGACAGGCTCGGCTACCGGCGGCTCGAGTGGAAGTGCAATGCGCTGAACGACGCGTCGCGGCGCGCGGCCGAGCGCTTCGGCTTCACGTTCGAGGGCGTGTTCCGCAAGCAGCAGGTTGTGAAGGGCCGCAACCGCGACACCGCCTGGTTCTCGATCGTCGATGACGAGTGGCCGGCGCTGCGCGCGGCGTACGAGGAGTGGCTGGCGCCCGAGAACTTCGACCCCGACGGGCGCCAGTTGCGCCCGCTCCGCGACCTGATCGCCGAGAAGCGCGATGGCTGAAGAGCCTGGACGCGTTGGGGTGGTGCTCGCCGGCGGAGGCGCACGCGGCGCCTACGAAGCGGGCGCCCTGTCCGTGGTGCTGCCGCGGCTTGCGCGCCGGGGAGAGCGGCCGGAGGTGATCGTCGGCACGAGCGTGGGCGCGATCAACACGGCTTATCTCGCGGCATCCGCGGCAGATCCGGCGGCCGACGTCGCGGAAGCCGCGCACGAGCTGTGGGCGAGCATCCACTTCGACGATGTTCTTCGCCCTCTGCTCTCGCCGGCCGAGCTGGCCACGACACTCGGCTCGATCGGCGAGTTCTTCCGCATCCCGGGCGCGCGCCTCTGGAGTCTCCTCGATCCGGCGCCACTCGCCGGGACGCTGCGCAGGCTGATCCCTTTCGAGCGCATCCACGCGAACGTGCAGGACGGCACCTTGCACGCGGCCGCGGTGGTGGCGACGTCCGCGGCGACGAGCAGGACCGTCGTCTTCCACGAGGGCGGTGGCCGCGTCCGGAGCGACCAGGTGCGGGCGATCGACTACGCGCAGACGCGCATCGGCATCGACCACGTGCGCGCCTCGGCCGCGATCCCGGCAGCCTTCCCCGCCGTCCGCGTGCGGCAGCCTCGCGGCGCCGCCGGCTGGTACTTCGACGGCGGCACGCGCCTCAACACGCCTATCAAGCCGGCGCTCGCGCTGGGCGCCGACCGCGTGATCGTGATCGCCCTGAACTCGCTCCATCCAGGCAAGTCGCGCGGCCGGCCTGACGCGCTGGATGGCCTGAGCCAGCTCGCCCACGCCGTGCTCGTGGACCCGCTCGTGCACGACGTGCAGACGCTCGCGACGATCAACACCGCGGTGCGGGGCCGCAATGACGCGGCGTCCGATCATCGAGTCGTCCCCTACATGCTCATCGCACCGGATCGCCGCGACGTGATCGGCGAGATCGCCGCCCGCGTCTACCGCAAGCACTACAGCGGCGCTCTCGCGGCGGCGCGCTCGCCGAGCCTGGCACTGCTTGGCCACGCGCTCGACGCCGGCAAGAGCGCCGCCCGCGGCGAGCTCTTCAGCTACCTCTTCTTCGCGCGCGAGTTCGCCGAGGCGCTGATGCAGCGGGGCCGCGAGGACGCGGAGCGCTGGTTCAGGCAGCGCCACGACGAGGGGCCCTGGCAGCTCCGCCAGCTGCGCCTCGCGCGCTAATCCTGCGCGAGTCGTGTCAGCCCGATCATCACGTGCATTGGCAGCTCGGCTGGTGTGTCGCCGGCCTCGACAATCGCCCTGACCCGCTCGACGAGCCGCGCGCGCTCGGCCTCCGGCATCGCCGCGACCCAGCTCATAGAAGCGAGGAAGTCGAGCAGCCGCTGTGGACTCGCCGGCTGATTGGTGGTCACGCGGACCTCGCAAGGCTCGCTCCACCCGCCGGCTTCGCGGACAGCCTCCTGCCATGGCCGTCCGTCGAACCCGGGGTGCTCTGGCCGCGTCTCCGCGATCAGCGAGCCCACCTCGTCCCCCCAAGACGTGCCAGTCCAGTCCGGCACGTTGAAGAGGACCGCGAGGCCGCCACCGGGCTGGAGGACGCGCTGGATCTCGCTGAGTGCCGCCGCCTGGTCGAACCAGTGGAAGGCGTCGGCCACGGTCACGGCCGCGACGGATCCCTCAGCCAGTGGAATCTGCTCAGCAGTACCGCGCTTCACGCGCTCCGCCCCCACCTTGGCCGCGAGCAGCTCGCACAGCGACTCCTGCGGCTCCACCGCCACCACGTCGAAGCCCGCTCGCACGAGCCCGGTCGTGAGCTTTCCCGTTCCGGCCGCGAGGTCGAGCACGCGCGCGCCGGCGGGCAATTCGAGCTCGGCCGCCAGCGCGCCCACAACGGCGGGCGGGTAGTCCGGCCGCCCGCGCTCGTACGCCTCGGCTACGCCCGCGAAAGTCTGTGCCAGCGGATGGAGCTCCACCGGCGGCAGCCTACGCGGCGGCTGCTTCCTTGTCGGTGGCGGAGTCGCCCGGCGCGTTGCCCGGAGCCTGCTCGACCACCTCGGCAGCGCTGCGCAGACCCTCCTGGAACGCCTCACGCTGCATGCGCGACACGACCAGCCGCTGAATCTGGGCCGTGCCCTCGAAGATCTGGTAGATCTTCGCGTCGCGGAACCACTTCTCGAGCGGGCA
>JAICJR010000090.1 GCA_025928345.1 Thermoleophilaceae bacterium
CCTCGCCCTGGAGGTCATGCGGGATCCGGACACGTTCACGGTGGACGATCCGCGCTTCAGCACCGGCCAGGTGGTGGGGCGGAGCATGCTGAACACGGACGGGGACGAGCACACGCGGCAGCGCGCGCCGTTCGCGCGGCCGTTCCGCCGGGACGCCGTGCTCGAGCGCTTCACCGCGGTTGTGGAGATCGAGGTGGAGCGGCTGATCGATGCGATCGAGCCGGCGGGCAGCGCCGAGCTGCGGCGTGGCCTGGCCGGCCCGCTGGCGGCCGAGACGATGGCTGTGGCCCTAGGACTCGAGGACGTAGGGGTGGAGTCGATGCTCGGCTGGTACGACGAGATCGTCGCCGCCACAAGCGGGCTCTCGGCGGGGCGACCGGTGAGCGAGATCGGCCGTGCTGCCGCCGCTGAGCTGCGGGCCGCGATTGAGGCGCGGCTCGAAGGCGAGTCGTTAGTCGCGGCCGCCGCCGGTGAGCTCAGCTTGGCTGAGGTGAGCTCCAACGCGGCAGTGCTTCTCTTCGGCGGCATCGAGACCACCGAGGGCATGATCTGCAACGCGCTGTTCCATCTGTTGGGCCACGAGGACCAGCTCGCGCTCGTGCGCGGGGACCGCTCCCTGCTCGCGAACGCGATCGAGGAGTCATTGCGGCTGGAGCCCGCGGCGGCATCGATCGACCGCTACGCCACGGGCGACGTCGAGTTCGGTGGCGCGAGCATCGCCGCGGGCGACCTCGTGACCGTCTCCATTGCGGCGGCGAACCGCGACCCAGAGACCTTCCCGGATCCCAACAGCTTCAATGTGTGGCGCGAGAACGCCGGCCGCCACCTCGCCTTCGCGGCCGGCCCGCACGTGTGCATCGGAATGCACCTGGCGCGCCTGGAAGCGCACACCGCGCTCGAGCGGCTACTCGACCGCCTACCCGGCCTCCGCCTCGACCCAGAGCGCCCGTCGGCACCGCGCGGCCTCGTGTTCCGCAAGCCGAGCGAGCTGAACGCGCTGTGGGGCTAGACGAGCTTCGCGCTGAACGTGATCGTCTTCTTCAGGCAGCTCAGGTGCTGCAGCCGGAAGGACCCGTGCCAGCGCTTGCCGCTGAGTGTGGCGTGCAACCTGAAGGCGGGGCGGCCGCCCTTTGCCGTCGCGCGCTTGGCATTGAGCAGCGTGCCGCGGTGGCTCAGTTTGCGGCCACCCAGGTCCACGAACTGGAGACCGTGGAAGCAGGACGCGTCGAAGCTGGCGCCGGACACGCCCAGCACTTCGTGCTTGCGATCGGTCCAGATGTCCACGTGGTTGTGCTTCTGCGAGGTGACGCCGCGGTAGTGGCGCACCGGATAGCGCGGGTAGGGCAGTTGCTTGGGAAACACGTCCGAGGCGAACTCGAACGAGGCCGGGCTCAGCGGTTGCCACGGTTTCCCGCCCGGCGGATCGACCTGGATCTGCGCGGCGGCCGTGGCGGGCGTGTCCGACTTGCAGCGGTAGATGAACGTGTACAGGTAGCCGTTGTTGAACACGCGTGTGGCCACCACGTCGCTGCAGGTGTCGTTCTCAGCCACCACGCAGTCGACTCGTTGCGGTGACAACTGCGAGCAATCGGTGACGGCGGCCGTGCACGCGCCGCAGTCGCTCGCAAACGCGTTCGACACCTTCCTTGCGCTGCCCATGTCCAGCGTCGTCTTCTTGGTCGCCGACGCGGACCCGCTGTAGGCCGCGATCGCGTTGACCATCCTGTCCTGCACGCGGTGAGCCGAGAACACGTTCACCCGGTTCATCAGCAGGGAGAACTCGATCACGTCGCCGCCGCGGGCAAAGCAGTAGCCGGACAGCGTGCTCACGTCGGAGAGCGTGCCGGTCTTCGCGTGGCAGCGGCCGCGGGCGGCTCCGTGGCGCATGCGGTCCACAAGCGTGCCGTCCCGACCCGCGATCGGCAGCGAGTCGAGCAGCGCGCCCCACTCGTCCGGGTCGCGCCGGCGCATGGCGTCGAGCAGGTCGACCACCTCCTTGGGCGCGGCCTGGTCGCGGCGGTCGAGCCCGGAGCCGTCCACCATGCGCACGCGCGCGCCGAGGCGCCGCGCGAACGCCACCGCGGCTCGCGCACCTCGGGCCGTGGTGCCCTGAGCGCCGTTGACCGAGGCGAGGTCCTTGAGCAGCGTCTCCGCGAAGAAGTTGTCCGACTCCTTGTTCTGGAGCGTCAGGATCGTCGACAGCGGAGGCGACTGCACCGACGAGAGCACCTGGGCGTCGCTCGGCGTGATGCCCACTGACGGCTTGCCCGTCACGCGCACGTGGCGCCCCTTCAGCGCCGAGGTGAGCTGCTGGGCGGCGAACAGCGGCGGGTTGCTCTGGAGCGCGGTGCCGCGGATGTTGGCGAGGCCGCGGTCGAAGGTGAGCGCGCTGAGCGCCGCGCCGAGATCGCGGTCGAAGCCGTAATGCGAATCCGGAATGCCGCGCAGCGAGTCGAAACGCGACTCATCGCCGAGCACTCGGCCGTTGATGCGCGTGATGCCGGTGGCGCCGAGCTCGTCGGCGAGGTCCTCGATGCTCGCACCGGTGCCCCAGAAGCGCTTGATGAATGCACTCGTGCCGAACGTCGGGTCGCCGCCGCCGCGGAGGTAGATGTCGCCGGTGAAGACGCCAGTGGTCGGGTCGTTCGTCCCGTCGCTCTCGATCTCGGTGGGGAAGGTGGCGTCCGGCCCGAGCTTGGCGAGGATCGCGCTGCTCGTGAAGAGCTTCGTGTTGGAGGCGAGGATGCGCGGAACCGTGGAGCGCTGGCTGAAGAGCACCTTTCCGGTCGTGGCATCCCGCACATACGCGCCAGAGTGCGAGCCGGCGCCGCGCATCGAGATGCCGAGGCTTGCGCGGAGGCTGCGCGCGAGCGCCGTGCCGGGCAGGGCCAGAACCAGCGCAGCGAGCAGCGAGAGAGTGGCGAGTCTGCGCACTAGGAGCACCAACATGCAAACGGCTCCGAGGTAGCGGTCTCCGGGTTCGCTGACATAATCGATGGCGGGGCGAGCATGGGTAAGGTCGTCAAACTAGAGAAGCCGCAGCAGGCGCGCCGGCGCCAGCGCACGCGGCGAAACCGGTCCAAGACCGCGCTCGTCCTCGGCGGTGGCGGCTTCACCGGCGGCGTCTACGAGATCGGCGCGCTGCGGGCGCTCGACCTGCTCGCCATCAATCGCACGGTGAACGAGTTCGACGTCTACGTCGGCACGAGCGCCGGCTCGTTCATCGCGAGCATGGCCGCCAACGGCGTCACGCCCGAGGAGATGATGCGGGTGGTGAACCAGCAGGTTCCCACGCCGTTCCGCGACATCGACCTCAGCACGCTGCTCCGCCCGAACTACCTCGACTTCGCCAAGAGCGCGGCGCTGCTGCCGCTGCGCATGCTCGGCATCGCGCGCACGCTCGCCTCGAACCTGCGCTCGGTGTCGATGATGGACCTGGTGGTGGGCCTGGCTGAGGGACTGCCGCCGGGCGTCTACGACGGATCCGGCATCGAGCGCTACCTCGGCGAGGTTCTCGGCGACCTCGACCGCACGGCGGACTTCCGCCTGCTCGGTCGCGAGCTCTACCTACCCGCGACCGACCTCGACACCTGCGAGCGCGTCGTGCTCGGCGAGGAGGGCTGGGACGACATCCCCATCCCCACCGCGGTGGCGGCATCGACGGCTTTGCCGATGGTCTACAAGCCCGTGGACGTAAAGGGGCGCCACCTCGTGGACGGCGGCCTGCGCTCCACGACGAACCTCGACGTTGCGGTGGAGCACGGGGCGAAGCTGATCGTGGTGATCAACCCGCTCGTGCCGTACGTGAACGACTTCCAGAAGATGATTCCAACGATGCTCGGCAGTCGCGTGCGGCGCGTCACCGACATGGGCTTCCCGCAGATCGGCTACCAGGCGTTCAAGCTGCTCACCTACCAGCGGCTGCACGAGTCGGTGAAGCGCTGGTCCGAGAAGTACCAGGGCGTCGACATCATCCTCATCGAGCCGGAGCCGAACGACGAGCTGATGTTCGAGACGAACATCATGAACTTCACGAAGCGCGTGGAGATCGCGCGGCACGGCTTCGAGTCCGTGACCATCAAGCTCGCGAAGGACTACGACCACTTCGCGGAGATCTGCGCGAAGCACGGCATCGAGATCTCGGCCACGCGCGTGCGCAAGGTGATCCGACACTTCGAGAAGGAGCGCGAACGGACGACGGCCTGGCGGCGCATCCTCGAGCAGACCACCGGGGCGCTGCTCAGGCAGGCTGAGTAGAGCCGAGCGCGCTCAGGAGACGGTCGGTGGCGACCGCACCTCTGATCGAGGCGCGTACGTGGTCGTCGGCGCCGAGCGGGCCGCCCGGGGCGACCAACACGCCCTCGTTTTGGAGATGGCCGGCGAGCTGGGATCCGGTTAGTCCGGCGGCGTGCAGCCACACGAAGTTGGCCTGGCTCTCAGTGGCGTCGACCGGCAGGTCGTGGAGAGCCCGCTCGAGGCGCCGACGCTGCTCGATCACGAGCTCGCGGCGGCGGCTGATCTCGTCCTCGCCGAAGCGCAGCGCGTACTCCACCGCGGCCTGGGTGAGCGCATTCACGCCCAGGGCGGGAGCGATCGCGTCGAGCAGCTTGGCCGCGCCGCGCCCCGCCACCGCGTAGCCGCAGCGCAGCCCTGAAATGCCGTAGATCTTCGAGAACGTGCGGAACACGACCATGCGCTCGAAGTCGTCCACGAGGCGCAGCACCGAGTCCTCAGGCTCGACGTCCTGGAACTGGATGTACGCCTCGTCCACGAGCAGGTGCACGTGTTCCGGCAGGGCCTCGGCCAGCCGGCGTACCTCCTCGGCGCTGAGGTAGGCGCCCGTGGGGTCGTTCGGGTTGCAGAGCACGACGGCCCGGGTGCGGTCACCGATCGCCTCGAACAGTGCGCCGGTGTCGGCGCGGCCGCCGGCCAGCTCCACCGCCACCGGCCGCGCGCCCGCGCGCGAAGCCATCAGCGGATAGAGCGGATAGGACGGCCACGGCGTGACCAGCTCGTCACCGGGCGCGAGCAGCGCGAACGCCGCGGCCTGCAAAAGCTCCGCCGCGCCGTTGCCCACCACGATCTGCTCGGGATCCACGCCATGCCGTTCCGCCAGCACGCCGCGGATGGCGGCGGCGTGCCGGTCCGGGTAGCCGTTCACCCTCCCGCGCGCGCGGTAGATGGCGGCGTTCACCACCTCCGAGTTCGGCATGTCCGGCCACTCGGTGCCGGAGAGGTCGATGGTGACCACCCGCTGGAGCGCCGTGGCCTTCTCGCGCGCTCGCCGCTCGCGCAGCCCGCGGTTGAACTCCTCCTGATCGACGTCTTCGAACTGGCGGTAGTAGTCCAGCAGCCCCATGCGAAGAGCTCCTACGGGGCCGACGGTGCGAGCTCCGGGCCGGGCCCGGCGATGATCAGGAACCAGAAGGTGAAGCCCACGACCGCGATGCCCGCGGTGATGATGAAGATGCGCTCGAGCGCGCCGCGCTTCTGCTCGTAGCCGGCGGCGCGGCGGACGAGCTTCCACGCGTGATCCACCCGGCGCGCGAGCGCGACCGTGACGAAGAGGGTGCAGATCATCCCGAAGAAGGCGGTGATGATGCCGAGGAACACCGAGCCGCTGGCGTAGTTCACCTGCGAGCCCACCCACATCCAGCCGATCGGTTGCGGCCCCCAGAGCGAGAGACAGAGCACTCCCTCCAGGAAGAGCAGCAGGGCGGACAGAAGCTTGTCCACCCCGCGTCGCGCCACGCCTCCCTGCGCCGGCGTGCCGCGGTAGCGCAGCGGCGCCGTGCCCGGGCGGCGCCCGATGAACAGCCCGCCGGTGTCTGTGGGGTCGTTGCTGGCCATCCCTTTGAGACTGGCAGATCGGAGCGAGAATCAGCTCCAGCGGGGTGTTAGCCCGCGTACAGCGCTTCGATTTCCCCCGCGAACTTCTCGTTGACGACGTTGCGCTTGACCTTCAGCGTAGGCGTGAGCTCGCCGGTCGGCTGCGACAGGTCGTGCGGGAGGATCACGAACTTCTTGATCTGCTCCACGCGGCCGACGTGGGAGTTGGCCTCGTCCACCGCCGCCTGCACCTCCGCGCGCATCTGCTCGGACTGCGTTACCTCCTCGACCGACATGCCGTGCTGCTCGGCGAAAGCCGGCAGCTCCTCGGGGTCGAGGGTGATCAGCACGACGAGGTACGGACGGCGGTCCCCGACCACCACCGCCTGTGAGATCCAGCGGTTCTGCTTGAGGCTGTTCTCGAGGTTGGCCGGCGTGATGTTCTTCCCGCCCGCGGTGATGATGATGTCCTTCTTGCGGCCGGTGATGTAAATGAAGCCGTCCTCGTCGATCGAGCCGAGGTCGCCGGTGTGGAGCCAGCCGTCGGCGAGCGCCTCGCGGGTGGCCTCCTCGTTCTTGAAGTAGCCCTGGAAGATGTTCGGGCCGCGCAGGAGCAGCTCGCCGTCGTCGGCGATCTTCGCCTCGACGCCGTTCAGCGGCTTGCCCACCGACCCGAAGCGGAAGGCGTCCGGACGGTTGGAGCTGGCGACCGTGGAGGTCTCGGTCATGCCGTAGCCCTCCATCACCGGTACGCCACAGGCAAAGAAGAACTCGAGGATCTCCTTCGAGATCGGGGCCGCGCCCGTGACCGCTTGGCGCAGCCGGCCGCCGAAGAGAGCCTGTACCTTCTGGTAGAGCTTCTCGTCGGCCTCCTCGAAGGCCTTGCGGAGGTCGTGCGGCACCTCCTCGCCCGCCTCTTCCATCTGGCGGACCTTGAAGCCGACCTCCACCGCCTGCCTGATCTCCTCGGGATCGCCGACGCTGTTGGCCAGCGTGTAGATCTTCTCGAAGATGCGCGGCACCGACGGGAAGTAGGTGGGCCGCACCTCGAGCAGGTTGGGGATGATCTTCTGCGGGTCCTTCTCCCAGTAGGCGATCGAGCTACCGAGGTCGAACGCGATGAACTGGACCAGCAGCGCGAACGCGTGTGCGAGCGGCAGGAAGAGGTAGATGATCTCGTCGCCGCCGAGGCGGCCGTCGGCCTCGGCCATGTTCGTCACCTGCCGGTAGTTGCCGTGCGTGAGCAGGCAGCCCTTCGGGGGGCCGGTGGTGCCTGAGGTGTAGATGTACAGGCACATGTCGTCGTCCTTGACGCCCTTCAGGCGCTCCTCGTAATCGGCGTCGGGACGGCGCTTGCCGCGCGTGCGGAGCTCCTCGAACGAGACCGCGTCGCCGATGTCGCCGCTCGGCTCCATCACGATGATGAGCTCGAGGTCGGGCAGGTCGGACTCGACCTCGCGGATCTTCGCGAGCTGCTCGGCGTCCTCCACGAACACCGCGCGCGACTCCGAGTGGTGCAGCACGTAGTGGCACTCCTCCGGCGAGTTCGTCTGGTAGATCGACACGCAGGTGGCGCCCGCGCCGAGGATGCCGAAGCAGGAATAAGTCCACTCCGGGCGCGTGTTGGAGAGGATCGACACCTTGTCCCCCGGCTGGATGCCGAGGTCGATCAGCCCGAGGGCGATCTCCTTGACCGTCTCCGCCAGCTCCTTGAAGCTGACGTCGACCCATTCCTCGCCGACCTTGTGCTTGATCGCGGGACGATCGCCGTGCTTGCGGCCGGCGAGCGCCACGAGGTCGGCCATGGTCCGAGAGCCAGTGCTCGCCTCGGCAGCATTGATCGTCCCTACTTCCATCACCCCTCCTGTAGCGGTCTGGCTAGTCAGCCAAGTCTATGCCAGGTGATGGGTCATAGGTCATAGGTCATGGAACGACAGCGGCCGCTTGAAGCGGCCGCTTAAAGTGCTCTCCCCTGTCAGCTTGGGATCAGGCCTTGGCCAATTCCCGGCGCTGCGACTCTTTCAACGAGGTGAGGAAGAGGGTCTTGTCGATCCGCCCCTGGAAGATCGGCACACCGAGCTCCATGCACTTGGAGATGACTTCCCTCCGCTGCATCCCCGCCTCACGGGCAAGCTCGGTGGGGGTCAGATGGATCGCCATGTACGTCCTCCCGTCGTTCGCCTAGTGCCACCAAAGACTTTATCGGTCGTGGCAGACGGCGCAACCTATTTGCCGCAAATTGGACGGACTAACGGTCGATGCAGGACAGGTAATCTGCGGCCGCGATGGCGAAAAAGCCGCAGCCCGACGACGCGCTCTTCCTCGAGTCGCTCATGGACACGAACCTCTACTCCATGGGCGCGTACTTCACCGATCAGCACCCGGACCTCGTGGACGACGTGATAGAGCGGAGCGTGGCAATCGAGCAGCAGGGACTGCGCGGCTATGCGGATGAGAACGGCATGCCGCTCGAGTCGGTGTTCGAGACGCTCCTAACCGGGCTCGCGGTCCGCTACTACAAGGCCGTCGCGTCCTAGGAGGGCGGCGGCGGCCGCCACACCTCGCCGCGGCGCACGCGCTCGAAGCCCATCCAGATCGAGTTCATGGCCGTGGCGACGATTCGCTCGCGCGGGACGCCGGGATGGTCGGACCACCACAGCGCGAGGCCCTGGAGCACGGCGCGGACGACCTCCCACGCCATGTCGAGCGACTCGTCGTCGGGGGCGCCCGCGATGTTGTGGGCGCCCGGCTCCTGGCCCATCAGCGGCCGGATGATCGCGCGGCTCTCAGCGGCCACCTCCCGGCGGCCGGCCTCCACGTCGGGGTCGCCCGTCGTGTCCTGAAACAGCATCCGGGCGGCGAAGGGGTGCGCCTCGATGTAGGCGAACCAGGCGTCGAACGAGCGGGCAATGCGCTCCTCCTGCGGCTCGGTGCCCGGCAGGTTGTCGCGCCAGACCTGCCGGAGCTCGGCGTAGTGGCGGTCCACCAGGTGGCGGTGGAGGGCGAGCTTGGACTCGAAGTGGTCGTACACCACCGGGGGCGAGACGCCCGAGCGCCGCGCGATCTCGTCGATCGAGGCACCGCGGTAGCCGCGCTCGGCGAACAGCTCGCTGGCCGCCTGCTCGATCAGATCGCGGCGAGCCTCGGCTGTGAGTCGCTTCTTCGGAGGCATGAGTGATAACCTAACGCACACTAGGTTATGCGCGAGGGCAGAAACAGCTTGGCGCCAGCGGCAGTCGTCTTCGTGACGGCGAACGTGCTCCACACGCTCGACCACATCCGGCAGGGCCTGGGTGGCCTCACGCCGGAGATCTTCGTAGGTGGCACCGCCCTCTCGGTTCTCGCGGTCGTCGTGATGGTGATGGCGCTTCGCCACCATCCGCGCGCGCCTGCCTACTGCGCGGGAGTCGGGCTTTCGGGCGCAGTTGGCGTGGCCGCGAGCCACCTGGCCCCGCATTGGAGCGCGCTGAGCGATCCGTACCCGGACCTGTCAGTGGACGCGCTCTCCTGGGCGGTGATGCTCTTCGAGATCGCCGCGGCGCTCACGCTGGGTTTGGTTGCGCTGCGCGAGCTGAGGCGAGAGCCGCAGCGCGTCTGAGCTCTACTACGGAGCCGGCGGCTGCGACATGTGCAGCCGAGCGTCCGCCGCCTTGATCCGCGCGGCTCCCGCCAGCTGGATGTTGTGGTAGATCCGCGCCACCACGTCGAACGCGGGCTTGGGCTTGCCGTTCTGGTCCGCCAGGCCCTTCTGGTTGTACGGGGGCTGCGGGGTGGGGTTGCCGCCGTCCCAGCCGGGCCGCACCTTGAAGTCGCGCAGGATCCAGGCGATCGCGCCGTTGATGAACGGATGCTGGTCGAACACCTGGTTCTGGAAGGTCATCCACTGGGTCTGGAACTCGTAGGTGCCCTTCTCGTCAACGGGCCCGTCGTGATTCGACTCGGCGCCGTACTCGGTCACGAACAGCGCCATGCGCGGATAGAACTGGTGCATCTGGTCGAAGTAGGCGCCGGTGGCCCCTTCGTCCACGAGCTGCCCGCCCGGCCCGGGATACCAGCCGAAGTAGTCGTTCATCCCGAGCGCGGTGAAGTAGCGCTCGAAGATGATCTGCTTCGGGATCGACGGGTAGCCCGCGATGTCGGTGGCCATCAGGCGGGTGTCGTCCATCGACTTGATCAGCGAGTGCGCGCGCTTGATGTATTCCTCCTGGCCGGCGTCCGGCCGCGACGGCAGCTCGTTCCCGATCGACCAGGTGAGCACCGAGGGATGGTTCTGATCCCGGTCGATCATGTCCTGGATGTCGTTGAGCGCCTTGTCCTGAACCGAGTGGAGCTTGAGTTGGTCCTCGCCGAGGCGGTAGACGGGGACCTCGTCCCACACCATCACGCCGGCGCGGTCCGCCATCTCGAGGATCGCGGGCGGCAGCGGGTAGTGCACGCGCGTGATCGTGCCGCCGAGCTGGAGGAGCTGCTGGAACATCGACTTCTCGTCGGCCGGCGTGAGCGCGCCGCCGTGGCCGTCTCCCACTGACTCCTCGTGCATGCTCGCGCCGCGCAGGGTCGTGGGAACGCCGTTGATCAGCAGGCGGCCGTTCCGCACCTTGATCGAGCGCACGCCGATGTGCGCCGTCCAGCTGCCGACTGTGCGGCCGCGGATCGAGTCCGATGCGCGCACCGAGTAGAGCTGCGGATCGCCCGGCTCCCAGAGGCGCGGGTTGTCGATCCTCACCTTCGCCGACACCGTGCGGCTGTGATGGCCCGCGATCGTGACCGGCTTGAAATGGGCGGCGAGGCCGCCGACCGACGCATGGAAGCTCACCGGCTCGCGCTTGCCGGTGACGTTCTGGAGCGTGGCCTTGAAGACGACGGTGGCCGGGCAGTTGCGGCATGGGAGCCGCGGCTGGGCGAGGAAGTTGCTGATGTCGACTCGGTCGATCTTGCGCAGGTAGACCTCGCGCAGGATGCCGCTGTAGTTCCACCAGCCGCCGCCAGGAGTGCCATTGTCCTGGTCGATCAGCGGCGGCAGGTCGGTCTCGCTGCGGCGGCTGTCCACGCGCACCACGAGGTGGTTCACGCCGCTGTGCGTGATCCTGTTCGCGGGCACCTCGAACGGCAGGTACGCGCCCTCGTGCGAGCCGATCTGGTGGCCGTTCAGGTACACGCGCGCGCGGTAGTTGACGGACTCGAAGCGCACCACCCAGCTCACCGTGCGGCCGGCCTTGGGCACTCGGAAGTCGGTCCTGTACCAGCCCACGCCGCCGCGCTGGCTGGCGTCGGAGAGATCGGTGGCGTTCCAGGCGTTCGGGACGGTGACGGGCGTCCAGCCTGTAAGCGAGCTCTGCCGCTCGAAGCCCTGTGCAAGTCCCTGATCGAGCGGGTCGGCGCGGAAGTACCAGGTGCCGTCCATCAGGTAACGGCCGGTGTGGCCGTCGTGGTACAGCACCTTCGGCTTAGGGGTGTACACCGCGGCGCCGGCCACGCCCGGAAGGGCGAGCGCGAGCAGCGCCACAGCGAAAAACGTGCGGAGGGGGGACAAGGGCGGAGGTTGCAACACGCTAAAACGCCCCAGGTTGTGCAGTCGCCTCCCCATCGAAGAACTGGGCAGGCTAGCGATCCGCCCAGATGGGCAGAGTTGCGGAGTTGCGGAATGGCAGAGCTGTTGCTCGCCGGCCGTCCTCCTAACCGATCAGAGTGTGCAACCACCCATCTGAAGCGGTTGGTACTTCAGCATGCATTCCCGCGTGTCGTAAGCCGAAAAGGTCGAATGGGTTTCGTGAACGCGCACCCAAGCCGGGCAACCACCTTTCAGCCGACCCAGAGGGTCTTCTTATCGAAGTCGGACTGAAAAATGCGTCCTATAGCGCGAACCACATCGCGAACCCGCCCTGTTACCGGCAGGCCGAACTGCGTTGCAGCCTCGCACAAGGCCGAGGCGTACGGCTCCTCGAGGTGGACAATTTCAACATCTAGGTCTCGTGCTAATGCGACCAGCCAACCAAAGGTCTGTTCGACGTTCCATGCCTGCGTTTCCGATCCCTGTGAACGCGAATGCAAGTCGCCCGCAAAAGAGGACAGCTTTGTTCTGCTCGTCGTCAACGCGGATCAGAGATCCGTCGTTCCCGAGATATGAGAACCGACGGTCTGATACCTGGATCACCTCATGGTGTGTGAGGACGCTCAGAATCAGAGTCATCGTTCCGCCTCGGCTGTTCGGCGATCAGCGCCCTCTTGGGAAGTGTCCGCTACTTCCGCGAGCATCAGCCCTGGCTGTCAGCCTCGTCCGCGCGGTGGGCTGCCACGAGCTCCTTGAGCGTGGCTTTCCCCGTGTGCTTCGGTTTCCAGCCAAGCTCCTTGCGAGCCCGGTCTGTCTTCATCAGGACTTCCTTGCGCACCGAGTGGATCCAGGCCAGCTGGGGTGGCGACATCGGGATGCGGGTGATCACCTCTGCGGTCGCTTCGACGGCCAGCTCGGGCACCGGGATCGTGTACCAGCCGAGGGCGGTTGCGAGGTCGTTCATCTTGAGCGTGCCGCCGCCGGCAAGGTTGTAGGGGCCGGGCGTGCCCTTGCCGGCCACGCCCGCCACGAACGCCGAGGCAACGTCGTCCTCGTGCACGAGCTGGAAGCGGGTGCCGGGGTCCGGGATCACCGGTCGCAGCATCGGCATGAGGCCGAGCAGGCGGACCACGGCGTCCGGCATCGCCTCGGACAGGCGCACGTACGGGATCTCCTCGAGCAGCGTCTGCGCGCGCGGGCCCGCCACGATGCACGGGCGGAACACGTAGGCGGCGGTGTTCGTGCGGCGCAGCAGCACCTGGGCGAGCACGCTCTCCACCTCGGCCTTCTGCGCCGAGTAGTGATGCTCCGGAGTGCCGCGCGGCTCGACCTCTTCGGTGAGCCAGTCCGGGTTGTCCTGGTGGAAGCCGTAGGCGGCGACGCTCGAGGCGTAACAGATGCGCTCCGCGCCAGCCTTGGCGGCCTCCTC
>JAICJR010000173.1 GCA_025928345.1 Thermoleophilaceae bacterium
GCGGCTCGTCGCTGTCGCTGATGGACGCGGGTGTGCCGATCAAGAAGCCGGTCGCGGGCATCGCGATGGGCCTGATCAAGGAGGGCGACGACTACATCGTCCTGTCCGACATCGCCGGCGTGGAGGACCACCTCGGCGACATGGACTTCAAGGTCGCCGGCACCGCCGACGGCATCACCGCGCTCCAGATGGACATCAAGATCTCGGGCGTCACGTTCGACATCCTGCGCGATGCTCTCGACCAGGCCCAGAAGGGCCGGACCGCGATCCTCGCCAAGATGGCGGACGCGATCGGCGGCCCGCGCGAGGAGCTCTCGCCCTACGCGCCGCGGATCACGTCGATCCAGATCGACGTCGACAAGATCGGCATGGTCATCGGCAAGGGCGGCGAGACGATCCGCGCGCTCTCGGAGGAGTACGAGGCCCAGATCGACGTCTCCGACGACGGCACGATCCTCGTGTACGCGGCAAGCGGCGAGCTGGGCGACGGCCTGATCGACCGAATCCGTTCGATGACCAAGGAGGTCGAGGTCGGCGACGAGTACACCGGCAAGGTCGTGAAGACCACGACGTTCGGCGCGTTCGTCGAGCTCTCCAAGGGCACCGACGGCCTGCTGCACATCTCGAACATCTCGCCCGGCCAGCGGGCAGAGTCGGTTGAGGATGTGCTGAACCGCGGCGACGAGGTGAACGTGCGCGTGGTCGAGGTCGACAAGGAGCGCGGCCGTATCGGGCTGCGCCTGGCGGACGACCCGGAGATCGCCGGCAAGACGGCCGAGGAGCTGGCCGCAGTGGGCACGGGCGACCGTGGACCGCGCGGCGGCGGCGGCGACCGCGGCGGACCGCGGCGTGACCGTGGCGACCGCGGCGGACGCGGGCGTGACGGCGGCGGCGGCCGTGGCGGCAACGATCACCGACGCGACCGTCGTTGACGCAGACTGACGGACACCAGCTGACCGAGCTCGACTCGGGCGTCCGGGTGGTCACCGAGCAGATGCCCTCGGTGCGCTCGGTCGCGCTCGGCTTCTGGATCCGTGTGGGGTCTCGCAATGAGACCGTCGAGCAGGCGGGGATCTCGCACTTCCTCGAGCACCTGCTCTTCAAGGGAACGAACCGCTTCAGCTCGACGGAGATCGACCAGATCTTCGACGGGCTGGGCGCGGAGATCAACGCGGGCACCGGCAAGGAGACGACGTCGGTGTACTCGCGCTTCCTGGATCAGCACCTCGACCGCGCCTTCGACGTGATGGCCGACATGGTGCTGCGCCCCTCGTACCCGGACATCGACTCCGAGCGCCAGGTGGTGATCGAGGAGATCGCGATGTACGAGGACGAGCCATCCGACAAGGTGCATGACGTGCTGTCGCGCGCCGTGTTCGGCGACCACCCGCTCGGGCGCCCGATCATCGGCACCGCGGACGTGATCGCCGGGGTGCCGGTGCCGGACATCGCCGCTTACCACGACGGCCGCTACACGGCCCCTAACTTGGTCGTGGCTGGGGCGGGCCAGTTGTCACATGACAAGTTGGTGTCGCTCGTGGAAGAGGCATTTACGGCTGGGCCGGGCGAGGCGAATGTGCCCGAGGCGGCGCATCCGACGGTCTCGCCGCAGGTGTGCTTCCACGAGAAGCAGACCGAGCAGTATCACCTCTGCCTGGGCGCGCCCGGGTTGCCGCGCGGCGACGAGCGGCGCTTCATCCTGCGCGTGCTGGACACGATCCTGGGCGGCTCGTCTTCGTCTCGTCTGTTCCAAGAGGTGCGCGAGAAGCGCGGGTTGGCTTATTCCGTTTACTCCTACGCGAGCCAGTACCAGGACTCCGGCCAGGTGGCCCTGTACGTGGGCACCCGCCCGGACCGCGTGCGTGAGGCGATGGACGTGATCGGCGAGGAGCTGCGCAAACTGCAGGAGCCGGAGTCGATCACGGAGGAAGAGCTGGTCCGCGCGAAGGAGAACGTGAAGGGCCGCACCGTGCTGTCGATGGAGTCGACGCTGGCGCGGATGAACCGGCTGGGCTCCTCCGTGCTGATGGGAGTGCCGCTGCTGACGCTCGACGAGATCGTTGCCGCGATCGACTCGGTGACGTTGGAGCAGGTGGCCGATTTGGCGCGCGAGTTGTTTGACCCGACCCGGATGTCGGCCGCGGGAGTGGGTGGCGACGAGGACAGCTTCCTGTCCGCCCTGGAGGCGGTGAATCCGTCGCTAGTGGCGGCGTGATCAACGTAGCCGTATCGGGCGCGGCGGGGCGGATGGGCAAGACCGTCTGCCACGCGGTTGACGCCGCCGACGACATGGCATTGGTCGGCCGCGCGGATCCGGTGCTCGACACGCACTTGCAGGACGTGCTCGGCGACGCCGACGTCGTTGTGGACTTCTCCCAGCCACACGCTGCTCTTGAGAATGCTCGTCACTGCTTGGAAGCCGGTGTGCACTGCGTGATGGGCACGACTGGCCAGGACTTCTCTGTGCTTGAAGGGGTGGGGACCGCGAACCTGTTCGTGGCCCCGAACTTCGCCATCGGAGCGGTGCTGATGATGGAGGCGGCGAAGATGGTCGCCCCGCACATGCCGGAGTGCGAAATCATCGAGCTCCACCATGACGAGAAGCTCGACGCCCCCTCCGGCACAGCGGCCCGCACGGCGGATTTGGTTCGCGACGCGGGCGGCAACGTCCACGACCCGATCCACTCCGTGCGCCTGCCCGGCCTCGTAGCGCACCAAGAGGTCCTCTTCGGCGGCCTGGGCCAAACCCTGTCAATCCGCCACGACTCAATCTCCCGCGAGTCCTTCATGCCAGGCGTCCTACTGGCAATCCGCAAAGTGGGCTCGCTGGAAAAGTCACCGACCGTAGGCCTGGAAAACCTCCTCTAGGGGGCGAAAAACCAACACTCTTCACCTTTGCCACCAAATGGGTGGTAAACGTGAAGCGCGTTGATGAGCTGATCGCTCTCTTGGCGGCGAAGCAGCACGGGGTCGTGGCGCTCTGGCAGCTCTTGCGACTGCAGGTAAGCCGGCGGCAGGTGGAGCGGCGAGCCGTGTCGGGCCGCCTTCACCAGCTGCATCGCGGGGTCTACGCCGTAGGGCATGCCGGCGTGAGCCGGGAGGGCGAATTCATGGCTGCTGTGCTGGCGGGCGGGCCAGACGCGGTTCTGAGCCACTGGAGTGCCGCGGAGCTATGGGGCTTGCTCAAAACGCGGCGTTCCCTCATTGCGATTTCCGCGCCCACGCACCACCGAGCCATTCCAGGTGTGAAGCCGCATTGGGTCTCTGACCTCCCAAAGAGAGAATGCACCCGCAGAGACAACATCCCCATCACCACCGTCACTCGCACCCTTCTCGACCTGGCCGCAGTCGCCCCGCTCAAGCAGCTCCAGCGCGCCACCAATGAGGCGGAGCGGGCCGGTTGGCTGAGTGAAAGAGCAATAAAAGAAACGCTGGAGAGGCACCGAGGCCGCAACGGGATCAAAGCCTTCCGCGCCGTCGTTGCTTCTTTGGACCCCCAAGCCCGTCGCAGCCGTTCGGACTTCGAGCTCGCGTTCGTCGCCTTCTGCCGCCATCACCGAATCCCGACCCCAGTGCTCAACGGCGAGGTCGAGGGCTTTGAGGTGGACATCCACTGGCCGGGCGCCCGACTCATCGTCGAGCTCGACACGTGGGACTACCACGGCACGAGCGGCGCGTTTGAGACAGACCGCGAGCGCGATGCGCATTTCGCCGGCAGGTGCGTCGTGCTCCGCGTAACGCCGCGGATGATGAGCCGAGACCCCGAGGGGCTCGTCGCGACTATCCGGCGGGTGTTGACGACCTGACGCGCGAGTCCGCCGCGCCGCCGGCCCCGACAGGCGCCGACGACTCCGCGCCGCGGCGTGCGATGTCCTCGGACACCACGCGCTCGACTTCGGGCATCACGTCCGCCGTCTGCTTGTCGGTCAACGGCCCGATGAAGTCGCGGATCGCGACCATGTACTTGATCCAGGGCGGTCCCATCACGCGCCGGGAGCGGTTCTCGATGCCCTTCTCGACGGCGTCGACGGCGACGGAAACCGGATACGTCTTCGCCAGCGGCCCCTTCATCTTGCCGCGGAGGAGGCCGCCGGCCGCGCTGGCGTCGCCGCCCGCGACCATGTCCGTGCCGATCCACGAGAAGTACGCGCAGCCCACGCGCACGCCATGGTGCGCCACCTCTCCGCGCAGGCAGTCCGCGAACGCCTCCACGGCCGCCTTGCTGGACGAGTAGGCGGACATCACCGGGCTATGCGCCGCCGCAGCAAGCGACGCCACCGGCAGGATGTAGCCCTTGCGCTCGATCACGTAGGGCAGGCAGGTGCGTACGGTGCGCCACACGCCGAAGAGGTTCACCTCGATCACGCGCTCCCAGGCAGCCGGGTCCGTGTTCACCACGAGGCCGGCGCTCGCGATGCCGGCGTTCGCCATCACCACGTCGATGCCCCCGAAGCGCTCGGCGGTCCCGGAAGCGGCACGCTCCAAGGCGTCCCAGTCGGTCACGTCGGTCTCGAACCAGATCGCGTCGGAGCCGCACTGCGCGGCCACCTTCTCGAGCTCCTCCGGCTCGAGCCCCACGAGCGCCACCTTCGCGCCCTTGGCCGCCAACCGCCGCGCCGTCTCCGCGCCGATGCCGCGCGCGGCGCCAGTGATCAATATCGACTTGCCTGCTACCGGATAACTCGCCATGGCGGGCACACTAGCCCGTTTGCTCAGGCGGCGAACCCAAAGCGCTGCGACACCGCGGCCTGCGCGCGCCGCACACCCGCCGCCACCGCCAGCGGATGAAGCTTCCTCGGCTCCAGCACACCGGTGGGGAAGCCATTGCTGTGCGCGTCGTTCAAACCGTTCACGACCGCGTTTCGCTGCGGACCGAGCGCGTTGCTGATGTTGTGGGAAAGGGATGAGGCGCGCGTGATGAGCCCGAAGGCGTCCTGGTACGCGCGCTTGCCCTGCGGCGTGAAGCCGCCAACGGCGGCCGCGTGCGCGTACTCGCGTGCCCCCTGCTCGGCCAGCCGCATCATCACGAGCGCGCTCACGCCAGGGTCGTTGAAGGCGGCGTTGCCCATGGCGTCGTGGATGGCGGCCTCGAGCAGCTGGCCCTGCACCATCCCCATGCGGTTCGTCACCGCCAGCAGAGGCGCGCGCTGGGCGATCTGGCCGTCAATCACGGGGAATGCCGCGTGGAACTCGCGGTCGAGCACGCTGTCGCGAGGCCGGACGAGTGGGCTCAGCGAGTTGTACTCCTGCTTCGCCGTTGCGATGTGGGCGGCGGAAAAGCCGAATTTCGCGTTGATGTACAGGCGATCGGCCACGAACAGGTTGGCCCGCATCTGCTCGCCGGTGAGCTCAGCCGACACCGCGCTGGCCGGATGGCGCGCCGACGGCGGTCCCTGTGGCGGCGTCACGGACGTACTGCCGCCCCCGCCGCCGCAGGAGGCAACAAGGAACGCGGCGACGAGCGCCCCCGCAGCAGCAATAACCCGCGTCACGCCGCGGCCGAGTCCGCGCCGCCGCGCAGAGCCCGCGGGACCACGAAGCGGATGCCCGAGCGCTCGTCGTCGATCGAGCACGTCTTGTTGTCGATCAGGCCACGCCGCTTGCCGCCCGGGACGAGCGCCATCTGGTTCACGTAGCCCTCCTGGCCGCGCTTGGGCGTGATCAGCCAGAGATAACCGGTGTCACGGAGCCGCGGCCTGTAGGAGTCGAAGACCTCCTCAGCCTCCTCGACGGACTGCACCGCCACGATCGCCCCGTCGAGCTCCCCGGAGCGCACGAGGCCGCGCCCGAGCACGCCCTTCACGTCCCGGCGCAGGCCGGTGCCCACGTCGCCCGTGATCTCGACGCGCTCGTCGGGTTTCACGCCCAGCTTCTGCACGACGCTGCGATGGCTGTAGTCAGTGGTGGCCTGTGCCATGGAAATCTCCAGCAAATTATGACTTGTGCCCAGGAGACCTCGCGCTAATCTCACCGGCGAGCGACCGAGGAGGGTGGAGATGGGGTTCCTGGACCGTCTGAGGGAGATCTTTGGGGGAGGAGGCGCCCGCGCGCGTGAGCCGATGGAGACCGGCGATCCGTCCCCGAGCCCGGCGCAGAAGGGCACGGCGGCCACGCCACAGGCGATGACCGATCCGGCGCCCGATGCCGTGAGGGGCATGGATCCGACGCAATCGACCGCCGCGGGAGAGACGCCGGAGGAGCAGCGACGGGAGGCTGAGCAGGATCCGGCGGCCACTCCCAAGCCCGGAACGGAGGGCCAGGATCAGGAGCCGCGATGAGCGCGCGCTTCGCTCGCGCGCAGTCCTGGGATAATCCGCGCGTGACCTTCGGCGGCATCCTCACAGCGATGGTGACGCCGTTCGACGAGCAGGGTCGCGTGGACGAGGACGCGTTCGTCGCGATGATCCACCACCTGCTCGAGAACGGCAGCGACGGACTCGTGGTGGCAGGCACCACCGGCGAGGGCGCCACGCTGACCGACGACGAGAAGCGGCGCATCTGGGAGCTGGCCGTGGCCGAGGCCGGCGGCGCGCCGGTGATCGCCGGCACCGGCACCTACGACACCGCCCATTCCGTCCACCTCACCGAGAGCGCGACGGAGGTCGGCGTGGACGGCGTGCTCGTCGTCACGCCCTACTACAACAAGCCGAACCGGCGCGGCCTGAAGGCGCACTTCGAGGCGGTGGCGAAGGCCACCAACCTGCCGGTGGTGCTCTACAACATCCCCGGCCGCTGCGTGATCGACCTGCCGAACGACCTCCTGCGCGAGCTCGCCCAGGACATCCCGAACGTGGCGGCTGTCAAGCAGGCACGCGTGGAGGACATCGAGGCAATCGACGGACTCGACCTGCTCGCCGGCAAC
>JAICJR010000288.1 GCA_025928345.1 Thermoleophilaceae bacterium
GATCACGAGCCGCTGGATCTGAGAGGTGCCTTCGTAGAGCTGCATGATCTTGGCGTCGCGCATCAGCTTCTCGACCGGGTAGTCCTTGATGAAGCCGTAGCCGCCGTAGACCTGGACGGCGTCCGTCGTGACCTCCATCGCGGTGTCCGCGGCGAAGCGTTTGGCGTGCGAGGACTCGAGCGTGTTGCGTAGGCCCTGGTCGAGCAGCACCGCCGAGTTCCACGTGGCAAGGCGCGCCACGTGCACCTTGGTGGCCATGTCGGCGATCAGGAACTGGATTCCCTGGTGCATCGCGATCGGCACGCCGAACTGGACGCGCTCCTTCGAGTAGCCGACGGCGAACTCAAACGCCGCGCGGGCGATGCCGACAGCCATCGCGGCGACACCGGGCCGGGTTCGGTCGAGCGTCATCATCGCGAGCCTGAAGCCGTGGTTCTCCTCGCCCAGCAGGTTGGCCGCCGGGACCTCGACGTCGTTGAACGTGATCGCGGCGGTGTCCGACGCGCGCTGGCCCATCTTGTCCTCGTGCTTGTCAACGACCACACCGGCGTCACGAGGGACCACGAACGCCGAGATGCCGTGGTGGCCCGCGTCCGGGTCGGTCTTCGCGTAGACGGTGTACCAGTCGGCATGCCCGCCGTTGGTGATGAACGTCTTGGAGCCGTTTATGACGTACTTGTCGCCCCGCCTGACGGCGCGCGTGCGCATGCCCGACACATCGGAGCCGGCGTCCGGCTCGGTCAGGCAGAACGACGCCAGCTTCGGCGCCTCGGTGAGCATCCCGAGATAGGTCTTCTTGATCTCCTCAGAGCCGCCGAGCAGCACCGGCGCCGCCGCCAGCCCGTTGCAGGAGATCGAGGTGCCGATCCCCGAGCAGCCCCAGCCGAGCTCCTCCTCGATCAGCACGCCGTCCATCGCTGAGGCCCCGGCTCCGCCGTATTCCTCCGGGATCTGGGGGTTCATCAGCCCCACCTCCCACGCCCGCTCGATGACCGCCTGCGGCCAGGTGCTGTCTCGGTCGAACTCCCACGCCACGGGGCGGATCTCCCGCTCCGCGAAGTCGTGCGCCAGCTCGCGCAGCGCCACCTGCTCCTCGGTCAGTGAAAAGTCGATCATGCTCGGTCGCTCCGTTCGGTGGTGACGCTCGGGTGGCCGCGGATGCGCGGCCCGCACCCCTCCAGCGTCGCGACAGGCGGCGGCCTTACGTGCCGGGGAACCCGTGAGCGGCGGCCCGGACACCGCCTGCCGAGGTAAGGAATGTCAGCCCCGGAACGCTGGAGGGGTGTGTGTCGTCCAATGGTGCGTCACCCGACCCCGCCGACGGCGTGATGACCCCCTCACGCGGCTGCGGACGGTAAGCGCGCATGTCCCACGCCCCGGGGCAGGCCGCTATCCGGCCCACCATCGTCCACGCACTCGGCTGGGCGGCTCCCTTCCCCGAGGGTGCCGCCCAGCCACCCCTTTGCGCAGCCCTCCCAGACCGCCAGTCGAAAGATTCTTGGGCGCGCGCGCGTCTGGAGGCGATAGGGCGTCGTCAACCAAGGGGAGGCTGAGGTATGACGAAGGAGGAGTACCGCGCGCTGCGGTTCGTGCTCGACCTCGTGGATCGGCTCGGCGCCGAGCACGGGTTCGACCCCGCCGAGCTCGTCAACCCAAGGACCGGCCAGCCGTTCGGCGCGTTCATCGAGCGGATGCGCACCGCACTGCTCCGCGCCGAGGCGTACTGCCTCGATGAGCCGAACGGACGGGATGAACCGCATACAGCGACCGGGTTCGCCATCCGCGGCGGGAGCTTGAATTACGGCCACCCGAGCCGGGGATAGCAGAGAGGTGCTGAGGCTGACCGGTTTGCCCCCGGCGAGCAGCTTTCCAGACGCTGTGCTCATGCAAGACGCGGATCGGCTTGAGCTGCGCTTCGGCGGAGCCGGCGATACGAGGACGATCGAGATCCCGCTCTGGACACTGGACGGCCAGGATGTCGAGGCTGCGGAGCTCTGGCTGCTGGCCGAGCTGCGACGGCGGGGCTACCGGGTCACGCTCGAACGCTGAGCCGAACCGGCACCGAAGGGCGGGGAGAGAGGGGGCCGCCCTACGGTGCCGTATCCGTCGCTGTGTGCGCCGCTACGCGCCGATGCGCTGCTTGTCGCCGAGCATCCCGTGCGGGTCGAGCACGTACTTGAGGCTCGCGCCCTTGTCGAACGCTTGGTAACCCTGGGGTGCCTCGTCGAGCGTGATCACGGTGGCGTTGACGGCCTTGGCGATCTGGCAGCGCTCGTTGAGGATCGCGTTCATCAGCTGGCGGTGATAGTGCATCACCGGGC
>JAICJR010000249.1 GCA_025928345.1 Thermoleophilaceae bacterium
CAAGGTGGCGCGCGGCGGCATCCGCTGGTCGGACCGGCGCGAGGACTTCCGCACCGAGGTGCTCGGCCTGATGAAGGCGCAGATGGTGAAGAACGCGGTGATCGTGCCGGTGGGGGCGAAGGGCGGCTTCGTGGTGAAGCGCCCGCCGGCGACGGACGACCGTGAGGCGCTGCAGCGCGAGGTGGTGGAGTGCTACCGCACCTTCATCAGCGCGCTGCTCGACGTCACCGGCAACATCGTGGACGGCGAGGTGAAGCCGCCCCCCGACGTCGTGCGCTACGACGGGGACGATCCGTATCTCGTGGTGGCCGCGGACAAGGGCACCGCCACCTTCTCCGACATCGCCAACGAGCTCGCCGCCGACCGCGGCTACTGGCTCGGGGACGCGTTCGCCTCGGGCGGCTCCTCCGGCTACGACCACAAGAAGATGGGCATCACCGCGCGCGGCGGCTGGGAGTCCGTGAAGCGCCACTTCCGCGAGCTGGGGCGGAACGTGCAGGAGGAGGAGCTGACCGTTGTCGGTATCGGCGACATGTCGGGCGACGTGTTCGGCAACGGGATGCTGCTCTCGCGCTGCATCAAGCTGATCGGCGCGTTCAACCACCGGCACGTTTTTGTTGACCCGAATCCGGATGCGGAGCGCTCGTTTGAGGAGCGCAAGCGCGTGTTCGACCTTCCGCGCTCAGGCTGGGACGACTACGACACGAAGCTGATCTCGAAGGGCGGCGGCGTTTGGTCGAGGTCGGCCAAGTCGATCCCGCTGTCGAAGGAGGCGCGCGAGGCGCTCGACATCGAGGCCGAGAAGGTCACTCCCGACGAGCTGATCCGGGCGATCCTCAAGGCGCCGGTGGACCTCTTGTGGAACGGCGGGATCGGCACCTACGTGAAGGCTTCGACCGAGTCGCATGCCGACGCGGGCGACAAGGCCAACGACGCCGTGCGCGTGAACGCCGGCGAGCTGCGCGTGAAGGTGGTGGGGGAGGGTGGCAACCTCGGCCTCACCCAGCGCGCGCGCATCGAGTACGCGCTGAACGAGGGCCGCCTGAACACGGACGCGATCGACAACTCCGGCGGCGTGGACACCTCGGATCGCGAGGTGAACATCAAGGTGCTGCTCGCGTCCGCGGTGGACGACGGCGAGCTGAGCACGTCCGAGCGCGACGAGCTGCTCGCGCAGATGGAGAACTCGGTGGCCGACCTCGTGCTGAAGGACAACTACGAGCAGACCGAGACGCTCAGCATGTCCGAGGCGCAGGCTCCCGCGATGCTCGAGGTGCACGAGCGCCTGATCCGCGCGTACGAGCAGGACGGGAAGCTAGACCCCCGCCTCGAGGCGCTTCCGTCCGAGGAGGAGATCGCGGAGCGCAAGCGCGAGCACCGCGGCCTCACGCGGCCGGAGCTCTCCACCGTGCTCGCCTACACGAAGATCGACCTCTACGCCGAGCTGCTCGACTCGAACGTGCCGGAGGATCCGTACCTGTCGAAGGAGCTCGAGGCGTACTTCCCTCATCCGTTGCCCGAGCGCTACGCGGAGCGGATGAAGTCGCACCGGCTGCGTCGCGAGATCACCGCCACGCAGGTGGTGAACAACACGCTTCACGGCGCGGGCACCACGTTCGTGTTCCGCCTGCAGGAGGAGATGGACGCGGTGGCGTCCGACATCGCGCGCGCCTACACGGTGGCGCGGGAGGTGTTCCAGATGCGGCCGATCTGGGCGGAGATCGAGGCGCTCGACAACCGGGTGAAGGCGGACATGCAGATCGGCATGCTGCTCGAGGGGCGGCGGCTCGTGGAGCGCGCGGCGCGGTGGTTGCTCCGGAATCGTTCGCAGCCGATGGACATCGCCGCGACGGTGGCCGAGTTCGCGCCCGCGGCGGAGGAGTTCTACGAGTCGATCCTGTCGCTGATCGCGCCAGCCGAGGTGGAGCCGCTAGCGCATCGCGCGCACGAGCTGCGGGACGCGGGCGTGCCGCAGAAGCTCGCTCTGTACGTGGCGGGCATGCCGACGATGTTCTCCACGCTCGACATCGTTGAGGTGGCCGCCGAGCCTGGGCATGAGCTCGAGACCACGGCGCGCGTGCACTTCGACCTCGGGCACCGGCTGCAGCTCCACTGGCTGCGCGACCGCATCTCCGAGCTGCCGCGCGACGATCGCTGGCGGGCGCTGTCGCGTGCCGCTCTGCGTGACGATCTCTACGGGTTGCATCGCGAGCTCACCGCCCAGGTGCTCGACTGGGACGTGCCGCCGGGCTCGACTGCTCACGCGCGCGTGGAGGCCTGGGTGGCGGCGCATCCCGGCGTGGACCGCGCGTTGGAGACCGTCGCCGACATCCGCGTGGGCCGCGTGTTCGACCTCACCACGCTGCCCGTGGCCGTGCGCGAAGTGCGAAACCTTCTGTAGCCGCACCCGCTATAAGAGTCCTGGTGGCAACTGGGCTCGCCGGCGCGATGGTCGCCGGCTATCGGATCGAGGACGTGGCCGGCCGAGGCGGAATGGGCGTGGTTTACCGCGCCTGGGACAGCTCGCTGGAGCGGACTGTTGCTCTGAAGGTGATCGCGCCGGAGCACGCGCGCGATCCCAAGTTCCGGCGGCGGTTTGTGCGTGAGTCGCTCGCCACGGCGGGTGTGGACCATCCGAACGTCATACCGGTGTATGACTCTGGCGAGGACGAGCACGGGCAGCTCTACATCGCCATGCGCTTCGTGGACGGGCAGGACCTCGGTTCGATGCTGCACGAGCAGGGCGCGCTCGAGCCCGGGCTGGCGGCGGAGATCGTGGCGCAGGCGGCTTCCGCCTTGGACGCCGCGCATGTACGCGGGCTCGTTCATCGCGACGTGAAGCCCGGCAATGTGCTGATCGCGCGCGGCACGCGCCCGCACGTGTACCTCACGGACTTCGGCCTCGCCAAGTGGGACGACACCTCCACCGGCTTGACCAGCACCGGTGGCTGGCTCGGCACGCCGGATTACCTCGCGCCGGAGCAGGTGGAGGGGGAGAAGCCGGATGCGCGGACGGACGTGTACGCGCTCGGGTGCGTGCTGTTCGCGGCTTTGACTGGGCGCCCGCCCTTCGCTGATGTGCCCAGGCTGCGCAAGGCCACTGCGCACGTGCACGAGCGGCCGCCGTCGCTGCGGGAGATCGCGCCGCGGGTGCCGAAGGCGTTTGAGCCGGTGGTTGGTCGCGCGCTGGCGAAGGAGCGGTCTCGGCGCTACGCGAGCGCGGGCGAGCTGGGCGCTGCGGCGCTCGACGCGGCGAGCGGGCGGCGTGCGACGCGCGATGCCACCACCCGGACCCGGCGGCTGCACACCCCGCGTCAGCGGCGGCGGGTTCGCCGCCCGAGCCTCGGTCTTGTTACGGCGGTGCTTGCGGTGCTCGCTGTCGCCGGACTCGCCGCGTATGTCCTCAGCGCGCACCACGGCGCGGCCGCGCCGCACAAGCACCGCGCGGTCCACAAGCCACCGCCACAGCCCACCGCAGCCGCCGGCACCGTGCGCTGCGCCCAGAACGCCTGCACCCAGTCCGGCCATCGCGTGCAGCCGCCCGTTGAGGACGGCACCTGCGCCCGCGGCAGCGGCAACTGGACGCGCATCGACTCGAGCGGCAACCCGCTCATCGTCTGCATGGCGGCGGCGAACCCGCCGGACGGCACGCCGCCCGAGCTCTCCACCGTGCCCGACGTGATCCATGGGCAGCTCGACCTCGTGCACGACTACCTCGACGGAGTCGCGATCAATC
>JAICJR010000044.1 GCA_025928345.1 Thermoleophilaceae bacterium
AACGCCGATGTCACGGCGAAGATGGTCACCGACGCGACCAATCTCACCGCCCAGCAGGCCCTGAACCAGCACGCGATCGACGTGATCGCGAACAACCAGCAGGAGCTCATGCAGAAGCTCGACGGCTTCCAGGTGAAGGGCCCGAAGGCGCAGACGCTCCACACCGCCGGCATCCCGGTGGTCAAGCGCGACATGCCGTTCCAGTACGACCTGCTCGAGCTGCTGGTGAATCCCACGGTGGCCTATCTGCTGCTCACGGCCGGCTTCTTCGGGATCGCGATCGAGTTCTTCAGCCCCGGGATGGTGGCGCCCGGCGTGCTCGGCGCGATCGCGCTGCTGCTCGGCTTCTACGGCACGGCGCAGCTGCCGGTGAACGCCGTGGGCGTGCTGCTCTTCGTCGTCGCGATCGTTCTCTTCATCCTGGAGTTAAAGATCGGAGGGCACGCGATCTTCGCGATCGGCGGCATCGCCGCGCTGATCGCGAGCGGCCTGCTGCTCTTCAACACCGGCAACGGCGTGTTCTCGATCGACGTGCCGGTGGTGATCGCCGCGGCCGCGATCCTCGGCGGGCTGACGATGTTCGTGGTGTCGAAGGCGGTGCAGGCGAGGCACGGCCCGGTGTCCACCGGCTGGGAAGAGCTCGTGGGCCGCGAGGGCGTGGTGCGGACCGCGTTCGACCCCAAGGGTCAGATCTTCATCCAGGGCGCGCTCTGGCGCGCGCGGCTCAGCGATCCCGCTGCGGCGACCCCGGCGGTGGGCGATAGAGTCCGCGTCGACTCGGTCGACGGCCTCACGCTGTCCGTGAGCGCGGTCGGTGCCCATTCGGACATTGAGGAGAGCCCGGCATGGCGGTAGTGCTCGCGATCATCGCGATAGTCGTCTTCTTCGCGGTGATCCTCCTCGCCGCGTCCATCCGCGTGCTGCGCGAGTACGAGCGCGGCGTGATCTTCCGGCTCGGCCGCCTGATCGCCCAGAAGGGACCGGGACTGATCTTCCTCATCCCGATCATCGACCGCATGGTGCGGGTGGACCTCCGCACGGTCACGCTCAACATCCCGCCGCAGGAGGTGATCACGCGCGACAACGTGACGGCGCGCGTGAATGCCGTCTGCTACTTCCGCGTGATCGATCCCAACCGGGCGATCGTGGAGGTGGAGAACTTCCTGGTGGCCACCTCGCAGATCGCGCAGACCACCCTGCGTTCGGTGCTCGGCACCGCCGAGCTCGACACCCTGCTGTCCGAGCGCGAGCGTCTCAACGTCGACCTCCAGAAGATCATCGACGACCAGACCGAGCCGTGGGGCGTGAAGGTCACGACGGTGGAGATCAAGGACGTGGAGATCCCGCAGGGCATGCAGCGCGCGATGGCGCGCCAGGCCGAGGCCGAGCGCGAGCGGCGCGCGAAGATCATCAACGCCGAGGGCGAGTACCAGGCGTCGCAGCGGCTGTTCGACGCGGCGGAGATCATCAGCCAGAACCCGGCCACGATCCAGCTGCGCTACCTCCAGACACTGCTCGAGCTCGGGTCCGGATCAACGTCCACGATCGTGTTCCCGCTGCCGATCGACCTGATCGAGCCGCTCACGAAGCTGATGCGTCGCGGCGATGGGGACGGTGGAGGAGACGGCGGTCCGCGGGCGCCGCGCCCGCGCCCGCAGCCCGGCCTCGAGCCCACCGACGAGCCAAGGGCTCCGCGGGTCACCCCCGGCCTTGGCCCCGGCGACGACGTTGACCCACCCGAAGGCCCTGCGTCCTAGAACCCTTCTCGCATGCGCGGCGGTGCTCGTGGCCGCCGGGTTCGTGGTCTGGGCTGTGGCTTCTTCGGGCTCAGGCGCGAACAAGACCGCCACGGTCCGGCTCGGCGGCGCGCCCCCACCGCCGGCGCAGGCTTCCCCGATCGCCGTGCAGCTCGCCAACGCGGTGGGCCGGGCCAACATCGGCAGCCGCTTCCGGCGCGTGGACATGACGCGCGTCGCGCCGTTCGCGTGGGACCGCGTGCTCGTGTTCCAGGACGAGTCGAGCGCGGACATCAACCGCCGGCTCGGCTTCGATTGGGGCGGAGCGCCCGCCAGCGTGCCGCGCGGTGCAGAGCGCGAGGCGCTCCTCGCGTTCGTGCACGGGCGCCAGGTGGCGGGCTCGGCGTTCTTCTCCGCAGCGATTGGCCATCTCGACTGCCTCACCGCCCCGCGCGGATACACGCGCGGTACGCCGTTCGTCGTCAGGTTCACGCGGCAGCACGACGCGTATCTCGCCACGCTCAAGCCCGACGCGGCGGAGGCGGCGTGCCTGCGGGCGGTAGGCGCGCGCTGACGATCCCACCGCGGTGGGATTAAAGCCTGCCGCCGGTTTGCCGATCGAATAGGTCGTATGCCGAATCCCCGGCCGTGCCGGGGAGCGGGGGACCCAAGTTGTCCTGGGGCTAATTCCGCGGTGATCCGCAGAAGGCGCCGAGCCCTTCGCGCCAGCCCGTCAGCTAACTCCGCAGGCCGAAGAAGGAGACCCAACCTTGCGTCGTACAACCCTGCTTGCCGTTCTGTCTTGCGCTGCAGCCTTCGCCGCCACGGCGACTCCTGCGCTCGCAGCCGACGACGGCGGAATGCTCCCCACAGATGCCGGCGGCATCACGCCCACCGCTCCCGGTGGCGTCTCGCCACTCACCCCGGTCGCCCCGGCGCCTGTCGCGCCCGCGCCCCAGGCCCACACCGCCCTGCTTTCGCACGGTGCGGCCATCGCGCCTGCGGACGCTCCCGCCGCCGTCCGCGCGGCGATCGCGGCCGCCAACCACATTCGCCACAAGCCCTACATCTGGGGCGGCGGCCACGGCTCGTTCCGGGCCCGCGGTTATGACTGCTCAGGCTCCGTTTCCTACGTCCTGCACGCGGCCGGGCTGCTCAGCTTCCCGGAGGTCTCAGGCGCGCTTGCGCACTGGGGCGTGAAGGGCGAGGGCAAGTGGATCACGGTCTACGCGAACGGCGGCCACGCCTTCATGATCATCGCCGGCCTGCGCTTCGACACCAGTGGCGCCGGCCAGAGCGGACCCCGTTGGCGCACCGACTCTCGCTGGTTCCGCGGCTTCCATCGCCGCCACCCGGCGGGTCTCTAACTAAGCAGCGGCGCGGGCGGTAACGGCGGCGGGGCGCCAGAGCGCGTCGTCGCCGAGCTGCTCGCGCTCGGCGGCGCCGCTTGCCACCAGCTCAACGAGGGCCTCGGTGGCGGCGGCGTCGTCCGGCTCGTCGTTGCGCTCGGCCATCGCCAGCGCCACCTCACGCGTGGTGAGGCCGTATGGGAACGCGCGCAGCAGCTCTGCGGGTTCCGCCGTTCCCGGACGGCATGACAGCGTCGGGTCCATGTTGGCGACGCACAGGTCGTACACCGCGAGCGGCTGATAGCCGCCGGCAACGAGCCGGTGGTCGCCGCGCTCGAAGATCAGCGTGGGGGCGGTGTAGCGCTCAACGCCGTCGCGGATTGCTGTCTTGCCCTGCAGCGACGCGGGTGAGTCGGCCGCCTGGCGCGACTCTTCGCGGTCGCGCTGGTAGGCCTCCTCGACGTCCGGCGATCCGATGCGCGACATGATCGCGTCCACGTCGAGCTCGGGCGCGCGCGAGAGGGCGGCGGCAATTTGGTCGTCCTCGTCCATCAGGAGGGTGGACGTGAACCAGCCGAAGCGCAGCGCCCGCAGCGCGATGTAGCCGGCCTCGACACCGTCCATCCGCGCGGACACCACCGCACGGCAGGCGCGGCCGGTGCCCGGCACGCGCGTGCGCGGTTCGCTCTGGAACGGCATGCCATAGCGCTTGAAGCGCAACCCCACCGCCGCTTGGCGCTCGGGCGTGTAGCCGCGCGACTCGTACTCGGCGCCGTTCTCGGTCAGGCCGATGAGGACGATCCGCCAGTCGAGCTGATCGCCGTAGCGCCACCGCAGCGTCGTGATCGAAGGCTCGATCGAATACGCCCACGGACACCCCGGATCGGTGATGTGCGTGACCCGCACGCTTCCCACTTACGGGAGATTAGCGAAGCGGCTGGCTGCGCGTTTGTCGGCGGCGACTGCGGTGCGAACGGCAGCAATGAGGGGAGCACGGATGGGGGCCCTCACTCACGCGCTTCACGTTTACTCCCTATTTGGTGGCAAACGTGAAGAGCGTGGTCTCGCACCTCGCGCTTCGACTTTCCCTTACATGACAGGGACAACTCGAAGCGCGTCGATTTGCGCGCCTCTCACTGCTGCCGTTCAAGCCGCGCTACGCCGGCGCTAGCCGGTGACGACCCGGAACGAGCCCCGCATGAAGGGGTGGATCCGGCAGAAGTAGGTGTAGGTGCCCACCGGCAGGTTGGGCGGCGTCTGCCAGGTCTGCTTGTTGTTGAAGGCGGTGAAGCCCGCGCGGCCGAAGCCAAGCTGCCCGGAGTCGAACCCGCCGGCGCCGTTCGCGATCGGGTAGCTAACGCCCGTCGTGAGGTTGCACGGCGCCTGGCACGCCGTGATGGAGTGTGAGATCTGGAGGTTGAACGGGGTGAGCGGCGTGCCGTCGCCGTTCACGAACGTGAGCGATTGCCCGAACGGCACCTGCGGCGGGTCCTTGGTGGAGCCGCCCGCGCTGAGGTCGCCCTGCTGGTACTTGAAGTCCTCGATCTTCACCGTGTTGTTCGCCACCGGCACCGAGGGCAGCGAGAGCGGATTGGCGAGCGCCGGCGCCACGCCGCCGTGCACGTTGTTCTCCGGAAGATGCCCGTGCGTGAGATGGCCCTTGAGCGGCACGGCATGGGAGAACGGGTCGACGCCCTTCTTCGAGTTCTCCGCGACGTACACCATCATGATCCCCATCGACTCGTACCAGGAGCCGAGCTTCGAGTCGTAGGTGGTGGTGGTGCGCAGGACGTCGCCCTTGCGCAGGTGCACCCGCCAGTTCTTCGAGGTCGCCGTCATTGCGACGTCCCACGACGTGGGATCGCGGTGGCCGAAGTAGTGCGCATAGGAGCGGAACAGGCGCACGGAGTCCGGCACGTCGCCGGGCACGGGCCCGCCCTTGCGCGCCGTGACCGCGGCGCCGTGACGCACCGCCATCAGGTCGTCGTAGAGGCCGCCCGGATGGAGGTGACCGGCAGTTGCCACCAGCGTCGCGTCATAGGGGAGCGTCCACTGGTTGAGCGTGGGACCGTTGCCGTAGGGGTCCGTGGCCTGGTCGGGGAAGGTGAAGCGCCCGTTCGAGCCGCTGCCGCGCAGGACGTCGAACACCGGATACGACTTGCCGTTCTCCACGTCCATCCACACCGGCTTCACCGGCTTCATCCGCCTGCCGAGCTTCGAGTGAAGCGGGACGAAGTCCACGTTGTAGGTGATGTAGACGTCGTACGGCTTGTTGGTGAGGTCGTGGATCATGTAGTTGATCAGCCAGTGATCCGTCGCCTTCACCGGATAGCCGTAGGGCGCCGGGATCGAGAAGGCCGTCTTCTCCTCACCTGAGGCGAAGAAGCGCTCCGGCAGTCCCGGCCAGGTGGCGTCCTGTGCGCCCGTGTTGAGCCACACGCCATGGTGCAGGTGGAGCTTGTAGGTGGGAGGCACCACGCCCTTAGTCGTCACCAGGTTCGGCGCGATGCGCGTGACGTAGCCGTCCTCGCTCGGCTTCTCCGTCGGCTTCGTCTGACCGAGCAGGATCAGGTTCGAGCCGGGACGGATATGGAGCGGCCCGTAACGGAAGTGCAGGTGCTGCACGCCGGCGGGAACGCGCTTGTGGTGCTTCGCCTTCGCCGCGAGCGCGCCCGGCGCAATCGCGAGCAGCGCCACGCAGGCGAACAGGATGGGGTAGATGCGCTTCACGAGGTCCCGACGGTCATCCGGACCGCTCGAGAAAGCATAACCCGCGAAGACCGGTTACGGAGCGCTCGGCGTTTGCTCGGTTGCTTCAGGACGCTTAGTCGCCTTCGCGCCCATGCGCGCCTGCCCGAGAAGTTCCACCAGCGAGTCCTCGAGATACAGCGCGAGGTCGTCGAGATCCGGCATCGCGTCGTAGTCGGCGAGCAGGCCGAAGTCGAGGCGGCCGTTGTAGCTCATGATCGCGATCGCAAGCGCGTGGTTCTCGGGCAGGAACGCGATCGGGATCAGCTCCTGGAGCTCGCGTCCGAGCAGGTAGAGCGGGAACTGCGGCCCCGGCACGTTCGTCACGATTACGTTGAAGAGCCGGGTGGAGAAGTTGAGCCGCGACGCCTGCGCGAGCAGCGTGGGCGGTGCGAAGTCCTCGAGCCCGGCGATCACCTCGGCGCCGAGGGCCTGCTTCGACTCCTTGAGTCCCTGCATCGCCTCGCGCACGCGCTCGAGGCAGTTCACCGGGTCCTCGCAGTACACGGGCAGCGGTCCGCGCATCGCGGCGATGCGGTTGCCGAGCTGGTGGTGCTCGTGCTCGGCGCGGATCGACACGGGCACGAGCGCGCGCAGCTCGAGCCCCTCGGTGCGCACTCCGCGGAGGCGCAGCCAGCGGCGCAAAGCGCCGGTAACGACGGTGAGCACGACGTCGTTCACCGTGCCGCCGAGTGAGTTCTTGATCTCCTTGAAGTCGTCGAGCCGGTTCTGCACCCAGCGCACGCGGCGGTGCGGGCCGATCGGCACGTTGAGCGGCGTCTCGGGCGCCGGATTGAGGCCCGCCCAGACCACCTCGCCAACGCCCTCGGCCGCCTCCCGCAGTTCGCGCACCGTGCCGGCCGGATCGCGCAGCGCGCCGAGCGCCCGCTCCGCCAGCCCGAACGGCGCCTTCGCGATTCCCTTCACGCCGTCGGCGACGAGCTCCGTCGCGGACGGCTCGGGCTCCGGCACCCACGGCTCGCTCGGCTCGACCGTCTGCGGCACCGGACTCAGATCGAAGAGCACCGTGGCCAGGTCCACGCCCGACACGCCGTCGACCATCGCGTGGTGGGTCTTCGTGATGAGGGCGAAGCGGTTGTCGCTGAGGCCCTCCACGAGCCACATCTCCCACAGCGGCTTCGAGCGGTCGAGCCGCTGCGAGAAGATGCGCCCGGCGAGCAGCCTCAGCTCCTCGATCGAGCCCGGCGCGGGCAGCGCTGTGTGGCGAACGTGGTAGGCGATGTTGAGCCGCGGGTCGTCCACCCACATCGGTCGTCCCATCTCGAAGCGGGGGAACGCGAGCTTCTGCCGGTAGCGCGGGACGAGGTGCAGGCGCGACTCCACGCCGGCCACGAGCTCCTCGTACGCGGGCGGCGGTCCCTCGAAGATCAGCACCGCGCCGACGTGCATGTGAGAGGCCCGCCCCTCCTGGGCGAGGAACGACGCATCGACCGCGCTCAGGCGGTCCTTGTGCCTCGTGGCCACGCGCCTGAGCCTATCCGTCGGCCGCCCAGCCCTCAAGCAGTAGTGACCAGCGGCCGACTACCCGAATGTGAGCTCGCCACCACGTGGCATTTCGCGCATCGTCTCCGCCTGGGCAACCCGAGGCACGTCGCGGCGTGCCCGCAGGAAGCGCGAGCTCGTGCTCATGGAGGCCAGCTCCGCGCTCGTTGCATTCGGCCGCACCGATCAGGCTGTCGAGGAGATCGCCGTCAACGCTGTGATGGCGATGCTGCCGAGGGTGCCGGGCGTCCGCGCGACAACGTCCCGCGGCGACGAACGTCGCATGGTTATCACCGCCGCCGCCGGCGACGACGCCGAGGCGATCGTGGGCCATAACATCGACCTGAGCCCGTCGTCGGCTGCGCGCCTCATACGCGGCGAGCCGATCACGGCCCGTGACGTTCCGCCGGAGGAGCGCTCCGCCAACACCTCCGCGGCCAAGCTCGGCGATCTGTACAGCGCCCCGCTGCTCGTGCACGGCAAGCTCACGGGACTCCTGATGGTCACCTCGGACGGGCGCTTGCCTCACGCCTTCGAGGAGAGCTTCCACACACTTACGAGCCACGTGGCGCTGGCGCTCGAGGCGGTCGCGACGGCCGAGGAGCTGCGCCGCAGCGAGGAGCGCTTCCGCTCGCTCGTGCAGAATGCCTCGGACATCATCACAGTGGTCGATCTCGAGGGCACGATCGTCTACGAGAGCCCGTCGGTGCACCGCATCCTCGGTTACGACTACGAGGGGCTCGTGGGGACGCCGATCCTCGACATGATGCACCCCGACGACAAGCAGGCGTCGATCACCTTCTTCCTCGAGGCCGCGAAGACCGGCGAGGTCACCGCGCCGGTGCGCTGGCGCGTGCGTCACGCCGACGGCTCGTGGCGCTACGTCGAGACGATCTACAAGAACCTCGCCGACGATCCCAACGTTGGCGGCATGCTTCTCACCACGCGCGACGTGACCGACCGCAAGGACCTCGAGGACCAGCTCGCACACCGCGCGTTCCACGACGCTCTCACGGGCCTGCCCAACCGCTCGCTGTTCACCGACCGCGTGTCGCACGCCCTCGCACGGCGTGTACGCGAGCCGGGCCGCATCGCCGTTCTCTTCCTCGACGTCGACGACTTCAAGACGGTGAACGACAGCCTTGGCCATGCCGCGGGCGACGAACTGCTCGTGGCGGTGGCCAAGCGCATCGACGAGTGTCTGCGCGGCGGCGACACCGCGGCGCGCCTCGGCGGCGACGAGTTCGCGATCCTGCTCGAGGACGTGATCGATCCCGGGGAGGCTGCCGGCGTGGCCGATCGCGTGCTCGAGGCGCTGCGTCCGCCGTTCGACGTCGACGGCAAGCGCACCTTCGTGTACGCGAGCATCGGCATCGCGCAGAGCGCCGGCACGCCCGGCGAGCGCGCCGAGGAGCTGCTCCGCAACGCCGACGTCGCGATGTACATCGCCAAGCGGCGCGGCAAGGGCGGCCACGAGTTCTTCGAGCCGGACATGCACCTCGCGGCCCTCCAGCGCCTCGAGCTGAAGGCCGAGCTCGAGCAGGCGCTCGAGCGCGACGAGTTCGTCATCCATTACCAGCCGGCCGTGGACCTGGCCAGCGGCAAGATCACCGCGGTCGAGGCGCTCGTGCGCTGGAACCACGCAACGCGCGGTCTCGTGCCGCCGCTCGACTTCATTCCGCTCGCTGAGGAGACCGGCCTGATCGTGCCGATCGGAGGCTGGGTGCTGCGCGAGGCCTGCCGCCAGGCGCGCGAGTGGCAGCTCGCTCACCGCTCCGACACGCCGCTGTCGGTGGGCGTGAACCTTTCGGGCCGCCAGCTTCAGGACTCGAGCGTCGTCGGCGAGGTGAAGGCCGCACTCGAGGCCAGCCAGCTGCCGCCTTCGAGCCTGATCCTCGAGATCACGGAGACTGTGCTGCTCCAGGACGCGGAGGCCGCGGCCGCCACGCTCAGCGAGCTCAAGAAGCTCGGCGTGCAGCTCGCAATCGACGACTTCGGCACCGGCTACTCCTCGCTCGGCTACCTCGACCGCTTCCCGGTGGACATCGTGAAGATCGCCAAGCCGTTCATCGACGGCGTGGCGCACGGCCCGGACGAGTCCGCGGTTGCGGCCGCCATGATCACGCTGGGCGGGACCCTCGGCCTCAAGACGGTCGCGGAGGGCATCGAGGACGCCGACCAGCTCGCCGAGCTTCGCGCCCTCGCCTGCGATCAGGGCCAGGGCTTCTACCTGGCGCGCCCGGTGGCGGCGGGCGACGTGTCCGCGCTGCTCGCGGCGGGCGAGCTTCCCGCTTCCGCGTAAACGCCGCACAATTGTCAGCGTGCGGGCCGCTGCCCTCATTGCTGCTGTTCTGTTCGTGACGACGACCACCGCTGAGGCCCACCTGCGCGTGAACCGCTTCAGTGAGACCGGCGCGATGCACTGGGTGCGGCTACAGCTCGCGTATGGCCCGAGGCCGGCGGGCTCGCCCGCGGCCCGCAAGCTCTCGGCACGGCTGCACTCCTTACTCCCTCACTCCCGCTATGAGGCCGTCCCAGGCGGCCTGCGAAACGTGATCGGAGTCGTGCCTGGCAAAGACCGGCGCGACGTAATCGTGGTCGGAGCGCATTACGACACGAAGGACATCCCAGGCTTCCTCGGCGCGAACGACGGCGCCGCGGGCACGGCGATCCTGATGGAGCTCGCCCGGCACCTGACACCCGGCACCCTGCACCCGACACTCGTTTTCGCCCTCTTCGACGGCGAAGAAAGCCCCGACGACACCCCGGACTCCGAGTTCGAGCAGACCGGCCTGCGCGGCAGCAAGGTCGCGGCCCGCGCGTACCGCCACGCGCGGGCGATGATCCTGCTCGACTTCGTGGGCAATGCGAACCTGCGCATCCCGCGCGAGGCGAGCTCGGACGCCGACCTGTGGGCCGAGCTCCGCGACGCTGCGGCACGCGTGGGCGCCGCCAGCGCTTTCCCACCCGCCACAGGGCTCGACATCCTCGACGACCACACGCCGTTCGAGGCGCTCGGGGTGCCGTCGATCGACCTGATCGACTTCGACTATCCCTGCTACCACCAGCTCTGCGACGACCTCTCCCACGTGTCAGGCAAGAGCCTGGACGAGGTAGGTGAGACGGTGCGCGCCCTTCTCCCTAGACTCTGAGCCCGGATGGCGAACGTCCCCGAGAAGATCTATCTCGCGGCGCCTCGCGGCTATTGCGCGGGCGTCGATCGAGCCGTGCAGACGGTCGAGCACGCGCTCGATCTGTACGGCGCTCCGGTGTACGTGCGCAAGGAGATCGTCCACAACAAGCACGTGGTGGAGGAGTTGCGCGAGCGCGGGGCGATCTTCGTGGATCAGGAGAGCGAGGTGCCCGAGGGCGAGACGGTCGTGTTCTCCGCCCACGGCGTCGCGCCGAGCGTTCACGCGGGCGCCGAGGCGCGCCGGCTCCGCACGATCGATGCCACCTGCCCGCTCGTCACGAAGGTCCACGTGGAGGCGCGCAAGTTCGCCTCGCAGGGCTACACGATCATCCTGATCGGCCACGACGGTCACGAGGAGGTCGAGGGCACGATGGGCGAGGCGCCCGACAGGATCGTGCTGATCGAGAGCGAGGAGGACGTCGACCGGCTCGAGGTCGACGACCCGGACCGCGTGGCCTACATCTCGCAGACAACCCTTTCGGTGGACGAGACGCAGGACATCATCGACCGCCTGAAGGAGAAGTTCCCGAACATCGTCGGCCCGCGCACCGACGACATCTGTTACGCCACCACCAACCGCCAGCTCGCGGTCAAGCAGATGGCGGGCGAGTGCGACCTCGTGCTGGTGATCGGCTCGCGCAACTCGTCCAACTCAAACCGCCTCGTGGAGGTGGCCCGCTACCACGGCGCCGACTCCTACCTGATCGATAACGAGACCGAGGTGGAAGAGGAGTGGCTCGAGGGCAAGCGCGTGGTGGGCATCACCTCGGGGGCGAGCGCTCCGGAGAATCTGGTGCAGCGGCTCGTCGACTTCTTCAGGCAGCGCGGAGTGACGGACATCTCCGAGTTCCACGTGGTGCAGGAGGACGTGCGCTTCATGCTGCCCAAGCACATCCGGAAGGCCCTCGCGGGCCAGCCCGGCTAGCTGCCCGGCGCGCGCGGCGTGAACTGAAAGCCGTGCAGGCGCAGGCCGGGGTCCTCGGCCTCCACGGCGCCGCCGGCCGCCTCGTACAGCCCCGGCTCGACGGAGCCTGAGAGAACGGCGAACACTGCGCCGGCGCTGAAGCTCTTCACGCGCGCGCCGGCGCCGGCGTCCGCGGCCTCGATGTAGTCCTCACCACTCGTCCAGTCGCGCACCAGATCGAGCCGCTCCCGGTCGGCGGGAAGCGCGATGTCCGCCGTCTGCGGCTCCATCTTCGCCCCCGGCTCGTCCTCCGGGCGTAACGGCGTGAGCGGGTCGGGCAGCTCCAAGTCGGAATCGATCTCGCGCAGGAGCTCCTGGATGGCGAGCTCCGTCTCGAGGTACGCGCCCTCGCCGTAGTGCGCCAGCCGCAGCCAGCCGGAGCGGTCGAACAGGTAGCGCGCCGGCCAGCCCTCGTTGCCGTACAGCTGCCACACCTCGAACTGCGGATCGAGCGCGACCGCGTACGGCACGCCGAGGCGCTCAACCGCCCGCTCCACGTTCGCGCGCTCGCGCCCGAACGAGTAGCCCGGCGAGTGCACGCCGATCACTCGCAGGCCGTGGTCTGAGTAGCGCTCATGCCACGCCTTGAGGTACGGCTGCGTGCGCAGGGAATTGACGCGCGCGAAGTCCCAGAACTCGATCAGGATCGCGTGGCGGCCGAGCTCGGTCTGCATCCGCAGGAACGCGACGTTCACCCATTCGAGCCCCGGAGGGAACTCAGGAGCGGCGATTTCGGCATCTGGAGGAGTTCTCACTCGCGTGCATCATTTCCAAAGATTCCGCAACTTGCGGGCCTCTGGCTGTTTATAGTCGGACTGCCTCCCGGGCCGGGAGGCCGATTCGCACCCCTAATCAAGGCCCCAGGAGAGATGATGCGCAAACTCTTTGTTCTGTTTGCCGTAGGCGCGCTCGTGTGCGCGGTTGCGGTGACGGCGGCATTCGCCGCGCAGCAGGCCAACACTGTGAACTACACGGTGAAGGCTAAGAAGAAGGGCAAGGCAAGCAAGAAGCACCCCGCCCCGCTTTCGTACGAGGGAATCCTCAGCGTCGGCACGGCGAACGGCACGCAGCCGAACGTGGCGCCGTTGACCCACCTGTTCTTCCCGAAGGGGATCATTCAGAACGCCAAGTACTTCCCGCAGTGCAACGGCAAGAAGCTCGACGGCCAGTCGAGCGTTCCGAAGTCGTGCAAGAAGGCAGTGATCGGCTCCGGCACCGCGCAGGCTTCGGGCGGCGCTCCCGGCCAGCCGATCAACCCGTCCACCACCGAGCAGCTCAAGGTGACGGCCTACAACGGCCTTCGCGGCAAGCAGATCCTGCTCGCGCTCAACGGCTCGAGCCCGCTTCAGATCTCGAACCGCGTGGTCACCGGGACGATGGGCAAGGGCGGCGGCAAGTTCGCTTACACGGTCACGTTCGCCGTGCCGGCGGACCTGCAGTTCCAGCTCGGCCTGCAGGTCGCGCTCACGCACTTCGACGTGAAGATCTCGCCGAAGACGCGTACCGCGAAGGTGCACGGCAAGAAGACGAAGGTGAGCTACCTCGCCGCCACCAAGTGCGGCACGCTGCCGACGCAGACCACGGTCGACTTCGACCAGGACGGCGCCCCCGGCGGCCCGGGCACCGGCCCGACGACCCCTGTCACCGTGCAGGGCACCATGAAGTGCTAACGCATCAGCTCTACTGAGCAGTACGAGAATGGGCGGCCTTCGGGCCGCCCGTTTTCGTTCTAGGACGCGAGCGCGATCAGAAGGTGCGGCGAGACGTACACCTCGACCAGCGCCGTTACCACGAGCACGGGCGCCGAGATGGCGAACGTCACGAACGTCGCCGCGAGCAGCTTGTGCCACTCGCCGCGGCGGCTCGCCACAAGCCATGCCGCCAGCGGCAGGAACAGCGCCACGAGCTCGGGCAGCGCGTGGGGCAGCAGGGCGACGAGGAGCAGCGGGCGAGACATGCCCATCTCCGCCGCCACCGTCGACACGCCGCCACCCAGGATGTACGCCTGCGTGACGAGCGAGAACGTAGTGGCGCAGACCACGAAGCCGATCGCGAGCGGCCCGGCCTTCTCGTGAACGAGGCGCGAGAGGCCCGTCCGCTGCGCCGCGCTCTGCGGCAGCGAGCTGCCCGCGATGAAGCCGGCCACGCACGCCATCACATGCAGGGCCAGCACCAGCGAGTTGTGGTAGAGCACGCTCGCGGCGTCGCTCAGATGAGCGCGGTAGTGGATGCCCGGCAGGAAGATCGGGGTGGGGTCCGGCGTCGACACCGTGGCCACGAAGAGCACGGCTACGAGCAGCGCGCACGAGACCGCGAGGCTGAGCAGCAGCCAGCCGCGAAGCACGCCCCAGGGCGCGCGATTCCAGTCGCGGAGGGTCGTCCGGGTGTCCTTCATTCCCTGGACGAGCACGAGCTCGTTCACGCTCACCCCCAGTCAATCGGCACGGACGCGCTCGACATTGAGCGCTGCTGGAATACTGGGCCGCCGTGAGCCTGCCACCAGGACCGAAGCTGCCCGGCCTTGCGCAGACACTGGGCATGCTCAGCCGTCCGCACGGCTTCCTCGCGCGCTGCCGGCGCCGCTACGGCGACGTGTTCACGGCCAACATCGCGCCCTACGGCCGGATGGTGTTTCTCGCCGACCCCGCGCTCATCCGGCAGGTCTTCACCGGGGACACGCACGTGTTCCACGTGGGCGGCGTGCGCGGCCGGGTGCTCAGCCCGCTGCTCGGCGAGCACTCGCTGCTCCTCCTGGACGAGGACGAGCACATGCGCGAGCGAAAGCTCATGCTGCCCGCCTTCCATGGCGAGGCGCTGCGCCGCTACCCGTCGCTGATGGAGGAGATCGCCGAAGAACAGGTGAGCGGGTGGCCGGTGGGGGAGACCATCGCGCTGCGGCCGCGCATGCAGGCGATCACGCTCGAGGTGATCCTGCGGCTCGTGATCGGAGTGCGGGACACGGTCGCGCTCGCACGCCTGCGTGACCTGCTCAACCGCCTGCTCGACCAACCCACCACTCTGCTGTTCCTCGCGACGGCCGCGAATCGCGACATCTCGTGGTTCCGGCCGTGGCGCCGCTTTCTCGAGATTCGGGCGCAGGCCAACGAGCTGATCTACGAGGAGATCGCACGGCGCCGCGCCGACCCGTCCGGCGACGACATCCTCTCCCTGCTCGTGCAGGCATCGGGCGACAGCCTGTCCGACGAGGAGCTGCGCGACGAGCTGATGACACTTCTCATCGCCGGGCACGAGACCACCGCCACCGCGCTGGCGTGGGCGTTCGAGCGCCTGACGCGCCATCCGGCGGCGCTGGCGCGCTTGCGCGACGGCGACGCCGCCTATATCGACGCCGTGATCAAAGAGACGCTGCGGGTGCGCCCGGTGGTGATGGAGGTGGGGCGCGACATCACCGAGAAGGTGCGCCTCGGTGAGTGGGAGCTCCCGGCCGGGACGCGCGTGATGTCATCGATCGCGCTCGTGCAGAGGGCCGAGCGTGACTGGCCGGACGCGCACGCTTTCCGCCCCGAGCGCTTCCTCGACGGCCAGCCCGCTCCCTACACCTGGATCCCGTTCGGCGGCGGTCCGCGGCGCTGCATCGGAGCGAGCTTCGCCACCACAGAAATGGCGGCGATCATCCCGGTCGTGCTCAGGCACTTCGACCTCGTCCCGGAGCGCCCGGAGTCGGAGCGATCCCAGACGCGGAACGTGACGCAGGTACCCGCGCGCGGCGCCCGGGTCGTTCTCTCCCAGCGAACGCCGAAGCCCGAGCCTCAGGGCGTGCTCTCCGCCGTCTGAACGGCGGGCTCGAGCGGGTCGCGTGCGCGCACCCGCCCAAGCGCGAATCCCATCAGCCCGGCAGCCACGGAAGGCAGCGCCATCAGCGCGTACGCCTGATGGAACGTGTGGAGCGACTGCCCGCTGCCGAGCAGCGCTATCAGCACGGAGATCCCGAGCACCGCCCCGACCTGACGCAGGCACGAGGCGATCGCGCTGCCGGTGGCGAAGCGCGTGGGCGGAAGCTCCGCCACCGCGGCGCTGCTGAAAGACGCGAAGCTCATTCCCACGCCCGCGCCGGTGAGGAGCGTGGCCGGCAGGTAGTTGGCGAGGTAGTGCGGATCAGGCCCGAGCGCTTGGGTGAAGATCAGGCAGCCGGCCGCGAACACGAGCGGGCCGGGCACGGCGAGCACGCGCTGGCCGTAGCGGTCCGCGAATCGGCCCGACAGCGCCGCCGACACCGCCGCCATGAGCGGCCCGGGCGTGACCGCGAAACCGGCCTTGAGGATCGAGTAGTGCCAGACCTCGGTGAGGAACAGGATGTTGCACAGGAGCAGCGCGTAGAAGGCGAGCGAGAAGAGGAACGTTCCGGACACGGCGGCGCTGAAGGAGCGCACCTTGAAGAGGCTGAGCTCGAAGATCGGCGCTGGGTGGGTGCTCGAGCGGTTTACGACGGCGATGAGGAACAGGGCGCCTGCTGCCAGTGCGGCGATCGTCTTTGCATCGGCCCAGCCCCAGTCCGGTCCTTTCACTATGCCGAGCGAGAGGGCTGCGACGCCTAGCGCGAGCAGCGCGGTGCCGATCGCGTCTGGAAGGCGTCCGCCCTCCTGCCTGACCTCGCGCAGCAGCCCGCGGGCCGGGATGAGGGCGGCGAGGCCGATCGGGATGTTCACGAAGAACACGAGCCGCCAGTCCGTGGCGTGCACCAGCACGCCGCCGAGCGACGGGCCGGTTGCGGCGGCGACGGCCCCGGTGGCGCCCCACAGCGCGGTGGCGGTGGCGCGCTGCTCGAGCGGGAACTCGGGGAGCAGCAGGCCAAGCGACGTGGGCACGAGCACCGCCGCGCCCGCCGCCTGTACCACGCGCGCGGCAACGAGCATGTCCACCGACGCCGCGGCGCCGCACGCCGCCGACGCGGCGAGGAACGTGAGGAGCCCGATGAAGAACATGCGCCGGCGCCCCACGACGTCGGCCACTCGCCCGGCCGGCACGAGCAGCGCCGCGAACACCACGTTGTAGGCGTTCAGCACCCAGGAGAGGTCGGCCAGGGAGCTGCTCTTGAACGACGTGCGGATGTCCGGGAACGCGATGTTCACGATCGTCACGTCGAGGAAGCCCATGAACACGGCCACGGCCGTGACGAGCAGGACCTGCCAGCGCCGAGCCACTTGCGTTTAGTCCCGCTTCGCGCGCTCAACCGGCGCGGGCCACAGCAGGTCGGCCATCACCTCTTCCTCCGTGGGGCCGAGCTCAGCGAGCCGGTGTGGATCGAGCAGAAAGGCGGCGAGCGATTCCATGGGGAGCTCCTCGGGAAGAGAGTTGCATGACGCAATGCACTATCGCACAGTGAGTTGCTTCAAGCAACCCAATGTGACTAGAATCACCTAAATGCTCAAGCGCGAATACGAAGGCCAGAACTGCTCCATCGCGCGAACGCTCGAGCTGATCGGCGAGCGCTGGACCGTCCTCATCATTCGCGACGCGTTCCTCGGCGTCCGCCGCTTCGAGGACTTCCAGAACGAGCTGGGCGTGGCGCGCAACGTGCTCAGCACGCGGCTCACGCGGCTCGTGGACGAGGGCATCCTCGAGAAGCGCCGCTACCAGGAGCGCCCCGCGCGCTACGAGTACAGGCTCACGGAGAAGGGCATCGCCCTCTGGCCGGTGCTCATCTCACTCGTGAAGTGGGGCGACAGATATGTGTCGCCGGCCGGGCCGCCACGACTGATCGTGCACCGCGGCTGCGGCGGCGAGGTGAACGACCACCTCTCCTGCGAGCGCTGCGGCAAGCCACTCGGGGCCCGCGACGTCGAGGCCCGCCCGGGCCCAGGCGCCAAAGCCGCCGCAGCATAGGGGGCGAAACCAGGGCGCTCGGGCCTTAAAGGCCCAAATGAGCGAACTGGCAGATTTTAGGTCCGGTAACCGACCCCAGAATCTGCCACGTGACCTGATCGTGGGCGAGTGTGCCGCCGAGCAGGATGGCGTGGTGGGGCTGCATCAGCTCCAAGCGTTGGGCCTCAGCCGTAGCGCCGTGCAGCGGAGCCTGAAGGCCGGGCGGCTGCACATCGTGCTTCCCGGCGTGTATGCGGTTGGGCATCCGAGGCTGAGCTGGCGCGGCAGGTTGAGGGCCGCGCTGCTGTGGGACGCTGATCGACATCGCGGGCGAAATCCCAAAGCAGCGTCTCGAGCGAGCCGTCGAGCAGGCAGCACGAATAACCCGACTGGACTTCAGCGCGCTGCGAGGTACCACCAGGCTCAAGCGCCTCGGCTACACCGTCCTCCGAATAACGCACCGCCGGCTCCAGACGGAGCCGGCGGTGATTGCCCAGGAGCTTCGCTACTTCCTCAGTGCTTGCGGACCTTGATGCTCTTCGCCGGGCTGGTGCCGGGATAGACCACGCCGCCGGCTGACTCCACGACCGTCTGGTAGGTGCCCGTCCGCCTGAGCCGCAGCCGCCGGCTGTACTTCGACGACGCCGCGTTGCGGTGGTGCAGGTTCGTGTGGGCGACGGTGCGGAACACGCCATCGCGACCCCGCTTCTGGATCTTCACCACGAGCCCGTCCTGGGCGGGGAGCACCGTCCCGGCGAAGCGCGCCAGGTGGCCCTTGCGCACATGGCTCGTCACGTGCATCGAGATCAGCGAGCTCACCGGCAACGCCACCGTGGTGGCGGGCACCGGCGGGTTGGTGTTCGCGCGGATCTGAATCTGCGCGCTTCCGCCGGCCGCGGTGAACTGGAACTGGTAGGTGCCGTCGGGGTTGCTCACCACCGAGTTGCCGATAGGCGCGAACGGCGCCGTGTACGGGAACGGGCGCGCGAGCAGAGTGACCGTCGCACGCGCGGAGCCGGTGCCGATCAGCTGCCCCGAGATCGTGAACGGGCGGCTGAAGATCACCGGGTTGGGAGTGAACGTCGGCGTGGTGGTTGGCGGCGCCGTCCTGAACTTGCGATCGCCGCTGCGCTTCGTGCCCGCGCTGCTCACCGCCACGAGCCGGTAGTGGTACACGGTGCCCGACTTCAGGTTGCCCACAGACGCCGCTACGGGAATCGGCGTGGTGCCGGCGCCCACCGCCTGGTTCGGCGTGTGGTTGCCGTACTTCGTCGTCTTGCCGTATTGGAAGTGGATCGTGGTGGCGTGACCGTTGGCGTTCACATCCCCGTTCAGCGTGGCGCTCAGCGGGCCGATGTTGGTGGCCGGCGCGCTGTGCGGCAGCGGAGCGGTGGCCGCCTGTGCGGGCGCGGCCAGGACGGCAAACGACAACAAAGCCAGGACGGTATGGCGCATGTGTCTCCTTGTGAGAGGTGAGGGGTCTCCCCGAAACCCGCTCCGGTGCGCGCAGTTGCGCTCCGGGGCGTTGCCGCATCAGTACCCGGTCAGCGGTAACGGCTAGTCCAGCCGCGCGCGCGTGAAATCAGTCTTGCGGCGAAGGGGAACCGGCGCACGCGCGCGCGGAACCACTTAATGTTCGCTGCGCGATGCGGGGGGCGATCCTGGCAGGGGTGGTCGTGACGCTGGCGACGGCAATCGCCGCGCCGGCTTTCGGGGCGAGCGTGAAGCCGTGGAACGGCGTGAATCCGTTCGTCTGCACGATGCAATACGCGGGCGAAGGCACCACCTTCCAGAATCCGAAGGCGGACCCGTTCTGCGTCGACTACGACAAGACGCATCAGGACATCAGCCAGCTCGGTCTGGTCACCTTCCTCACCAAGGAGCCGGCGCGCGCGGCGGCCGCCGAGAACAAGTGCTGGTACTACCAGCAGGACCACTGGACCGGCCAGGTGATCGCGGGCGACGGCTCCACCGAGACCTACCACTGGGACGGCCACTACTTCTTCGACAAGCGCTACGGCGCCGGCGGGGTGTACGTGGAGAACTTCACGATCAACCACCAGACGGCCGACCCGTCGCAGCTGCCCGGCTTCCCGGCGGCCTGGAAGCCCTACTTCGGCCCCGGACGCGGCGGCGTGATGATGTCCGGCCAGGTCAAGGCGGATCCGCAGTGCCAGTACCACGGCGGCACCGGGCCGTCCCCGTATGTGAACGAGGGCGAAATCAGCGGCCAGCACAGCTCCGGCCCCGGCTCGAGTTCCGGCGGCAAGGGCGGGACCGGCAGCAAGGGCGGAAAGGGCGCGCCGGGCACGAGCGGCGGCGCCGGCAGCAAGACGCGCGCCGCCGGCTGCAAGATCGCCGGCTCCGCGCGGCACGGCCTCGGGCCCGCGCACCTCGGCCAGACGAGAGCTGCGCTGATCCGCCGGCTCGGCAAGCCCATACGCCGTCCTCACGGCTTCCTCCACTTCTGCGACCTCGCCGTCCACATCGGCCGCCACCACAGAGCCGACTTCGTGATCTCGGGCGCCAAGGCGTTCCACTCCGGCCGCGCGCGCGTGGGCGCGCGTTTGCGCACTGCGCGGGCCGCCCTGCACCACGAGCACGTGCTGCTTCACCGCGGCAGCTCATGGGTGTTCGCCGTGAACCACCGCGGCTGGCGCCTGCTCGTGGGCGTGAAGAAGGGGAGGGTGACCTTCCTGATCGCCGCCTCGAGCCGCCTGACCAACGCGCAGGTCGGCGGGCTGTTCGTCGAGTCGGCGCGCTGAGCGCTCTGGGCGCTGAGCCGCGCGAGGACTACGATTTAGGGGCGGTTCGCGTGCCCGTACAGGGCCGATTTCGGGTCGCTACACTTAATGAAGTAAAGACCGACCGGCTTTTAGGAGTTTGACGAAGATGCCCAGCGGCGCAGACCTGATCCGCACGATCAGAAGCCAGATAACCGAAGTGGACCCGGGCGAGGTCCACGAGCTCATCTCGAACGGCCACAACGGCTATGTGGTGGTCGACGTTCGCGAGCAGCACGAGTTCGAGCAGTCGCACCTGCCGGGCGCGGTGCACGTGCCGCGCGGGCACCTCGAGTCGCGCATCGAGGGCGCGGCTCCCGACAAGTCCCAGCGCGTGATCACCTACTGCGCCTCCGGCCAGCGCTCCGCTCTCGCCGCCAACACCATGCTCAAGGAGCTCGGCTACGAGAACGTCGAGTCGATGACCGGCGGCATCACGCTGTGGAAGGACCGCGGCTACGACGTCGAGGTCCCGAAGTCGCTGTCGCCGGATCAGCGGGAGCGCTACTCGCGCCACCTCCTGATTCCCGAGATCGGGCTCGAGGGCCAGCAGAAGCTGCTCGAGTCGAAGGTGCTGC
>JAICJR010000037.1 GCA_025928345.1 Thermoleophilaceae bacterium
ACATCCACAACGTGCTCGACCTCGCGTGCCGCACCGCGCTGTCCAGCCGCGCGCCGGTGCACATCGCCTTCCCGATCGACTACCAGACAGCCGACGCCGAGGATCTCATGCGCTACAAGCGCAACGTCCCGGGCCACACCACGGTGGCGTTCAACACGCCGCTGCGGACGCCACCCGAGGAAGAGCTGCGGCGCGCGGCCGACCTGCTCGCCGGCGGCACGAAGATCGCGATCCTCGCCGGCCAGGGAGCGCGCGGAGCGGGCGCCGAGCTCGAGCAGATGGCGGAGAAGCTGGCGGCGCCGATCATCAAGGCCTCGCTCGGCAAGGACTGCGTCCCGGACGACAGCCCGTACACCACTGGCGGCATCGGCGTGATCGGCACCCGCCCGTCACAGGACGCCGTGGAGGGCTGCGACACGTTCGTGATCGTCGGCAGCTCGATGCCCTACATCGAGTTCCTGCCCCAGCCCGGGCAGGCGAAGTGCGTGCAGATCGACGACAAGCCCGAGCGCATCGGGCTGCGCTACCCCGCGGACATCGGCCTCGTGGGCGACGCGCGCGAGACTCTGCGCCAGCTCGTCCCCATGCTCGAGCGCAACGAGGACCGCAGCTTCCTCCAGGAGGCCCAGCACGGCATGGAGCAGTGGTGGGAGCTGATGGAGGAGCGTGGCACCCGCGACGACGTGCCGATGAAGCCCCAGGTGGTGACGTGGCACCTGTCAGAGCTGCTCGACGACGACGCGATCGTGTGCGGCGACTCCGGACAGGTCACGACCTGGTCCACGCAGATGAAGCTGCGCGCGAACCAGAAGTTCTCGTTCAGCGGGACGAACTGCTCGATGGCGGCGGCACTGCCCTACGCCATCGGCGCGCAGACCGCCTATCCGGAGCGCCAGGTGGTGGCGATCACGGGCGACGGCTCGCTGACGATGCAGATGGGCGACCTCGCCACGCTGATGCAGGAGGGGCTGCCCGTGAAGCTGATCGTGTTCAAGAACAACACGCTCGGCCTCATCAAGTGGGAGCAGATGGTCTTCATCGGCAACCCGGAGTACGGCGTGGACTTCGCGCCCGTCGACTTCGTGAAGATTGCCGAGGGCTGTGGCGCGCGCGCCTTCCACATCGAGGACCCGTCGGATTGCCGGGCCACCCTCGAGCAGGCACTGGCGCACAACGGCCCGGCCGTGGTCGAGGCCGTGGTGGACGGCAACGAGCCGCCGCTGCCGCCGAAGATCACGCGCGAGCAGGCGAAGTCGCTCGCCACGGCGCTGGCGCGCGGCGAAGAGCAGCGCGAACGGATCGGCTTGACGATCGGCCATGACGCGATCAACGAGCGCACGTTCGCACAGAGTCCGTATGGGGTGATGGAGCGGTTGAAGGAGAAGGTCACAGGAGGTAGCGATGGCAACTCAAGCTGATGTCAGAAACCGCAGATTCGCCACGGACGCGACCCGCGCCACGGGCCGCGGCACGAAACCCGAGGAGGCCGGGCCGGCGCGCTTCATAGCCGACCCCGCGGCCGTCGGGCTGGCGGGATTCGCTCTCACCACGATGATGCTCAGCGTGATCAACGTGGGCATCGTGAGCCAGAAGGCGATGCCCGTCGTCCTGGGCCTCGCACTCGCCTATGGCGGCGCGATGCAGCTGCTCGCCGGCATGTGGGCGTTCATCAAGAACGACACGTTCGCCGCTGTGGCGCTCAGCTCGTACGGTGCGTTCTGGATCTCCTTCTACCTGTTGGAGAAGATCTTCCTGCCGCAGATTCCGGCAGCCACGCAGGCGGCAGCGCTCGCGCTCTACCTGTTCTCGTGGTGCGTGTTCAGCTTCTACATGTGGCTGGGCTCGTTCCGGGTCAGCGCGGCCGTGCAGTTCGTATTCCTCACGCTGTGGCCGACGTACTTCTTCCTCGGCCTCGGCAAGGCGATCGGCTCCACGACCGTGTTCGAGATCGGCGGCGGCTTCGGCATGGCCACGGCACTTGCGGCCTGGTACGTGTCGGCCGGCCTCGTAATGAACAGGACGTTCCGGCGCGACATCCTGCCGATGGGCGAGCTGCGCTCGGCGCAGCAGGACGTGGCCGCCTGACCCAACCGAGCTACAGAGGAGCGATCCTCGCCTTCACGGTGGCGGCGGGCGCCGTGGACGCCGCCACCTACCTCGGCCTCGGCCAGGTGTTCACGGCGAACATGACGGGCAACACCGTGCTGCTCGCCATCGCCGTGGCGGAGGGAAGCGGCGCGGCGGCCGCCAGGTCGGGCGCCGCACTCGTGGGCTTCTGCGCGGGAGTCGCGCTCGGGGCGCTCACGCGCGATCCGGATGAGCGCCGGCCGTGGCCCGCGCAGGTATGGATGGCGCTCGTTTTGGGCGTGTTCAGCCTCGCCGCGCTCGGGATCGGCTGGGGACTCGCCGGCGCGCATCCGGCGGGCGGCGCCCGCTACGGCCTGATCACCGCGTCCGGCATCGCCATGGGACTGCAGAGCGCGGCCACGCGCGCCGCGCCGCTGAAGGGCGTCTCCACCACGTACATGACGGGCACTCTCACCCGCGCGATCGAGGGAGCCGTGGCGAGGCTGCGTGGCCGCCCGCGCGAGCACGAGGAGGCAGCGGAATTTCGCGCCGGCACATGGGTCATTTACCTGTGCGGCGCCCTGGCCGGCGCCTTCGCGGAACGCGCCTGGCACGCGGGTTCCGTCGCAATTCCCCTGGTATTCACCGCCGCCGTGACGGTCGTCGCCGTTGTGTTGCGCTTTGGTTACGTTTGGTCTGCGCCCGCAAAACGACCTCCCCGTATGGAATAACTTCGGCCCCAAGTAGCTCAACCTTCGGGGAGGAGAAACACATGACGAGACTCGCGCGACGGGCGTTGCCCGTCGTTGTGACTGTTTTGGCTGTCGTTTCCGCCACCGTATTGGCCGCATGCGGCGGCGGTGGCGGCAGCAACACCTCCGGTGGCTCGACCTCGGCGTCGACCTCACAGGCCAAGAACGGAGGCACCATCACGTTGATCGGAGGAGTCGCGCCGGACTCACTCGATCCCGGCTTCGGCTACACGACGCAGGCGGCCGAGCCTGACTGGCTGTCGTACACCGGCCTCGTGACGTACGCCCACAAGAGCGGGACCGCGGGATCGGAGTTGATCCCGGGTCTGGCGACGGCGCTGCCGCAGGCTTCGGCCGACGGCAAGACCTACACGGCCACGATGCGCAAGGGCCTGAAGTTCTCGAACGGCACGCCGGTGAAGGCGAGCGACTTCGCCTACACGGTGGAGCGCGCGCTGAAGATCCCGTGGGGCGGCTCCGGCCAGTTCATCGCGGGCAACATCGTGGGCGCCAAGGCGTACGCGGCCAAGAAGGCCAGCTCGATCTCGGGCATCCAGACGGATGACGCCACCGGCAAAATCACGATCCACCTGACGGCTCCGTACGGCGCGTTCCTCAACGTGCTTGCGTTCCCGTCGCTCGGCATCGTTCCGAGCGGCACGCCGATGAAGAACCTGCCGAACAATCCGCCGCCAGGCGTGGGGCCGTACGAGATCAAGAACATCGTGCCGAACCAGTCCTACAAGCTGGTCCGCAACCCCAACTGGGGGCAGGGAGCCCTGAACATCCCGGGCATCCCGGCCGGCCACGTGGACGTCAACGTGAAGATCTCGTCGAACGTCGACGCGAACGCGCTGTCGGTCGTGAACAACACGAACGACGTGTACGACTGGGCCGACACGATCCCCGGCAGCCTGCTGCCGCAGATCAACTCGCAGGCGAAGGGCCGGTACCAGAAGAAGGTCATGAACTCGACCTACTACGTGTTCATGAACACGCAGGAGAAGCCGTTCAACAACCAGCTGGCTCGTCAGGCCGTCGTCACTGGTCTGAACCAGAACGCGATGAGCCGGCTGAGTTCCGGCAGCCTGATTCCGGGCTGCTACTTCCTGCCGCCTGGCATGGTCGGACACCCGACCGCGCCGTGCCCGTACGGCGATCCGGCGAAGGGCGGTGACATCGCCAAGGCCAAGCAGCTCGTGCAGCAGTCGGGCATGAAGGGCCAGCCGGTGACCGTCTGGAGCCAGCAGCGTGCGCCGCGTCAGCAGTGGATGACGTACTACACGTCGTTCCTCAACCAGATCGGCTTCAAGGCAAAGCAGAAGCTGATCGCCGACGCGTCGTACTTCCCGACGATCGGAAACCTGAAGGGACATCCCCAGACCGGCTTCGCCGACTGGAACCAGGACTTCCCGAATCCGATCGACTTCTACCTGCTCGTCCAGAGCAGCTCGATCCTGCCGACCAACAACGAGAACTTCGGTGAGGTCAGGGATCCGCAGATCGACTCTCAGTCGAAGAAGCTCGGCGAGGTGCCGACGAACAAGCTCAACACGATCGCCAGTCAGTGGCAGTCGCTTGATGAGTATCTGGCCAAGAAGGCCTACATCGGAGTGTTCGGGTACCAAACGTTCCCGGCGCTCATCTCGAACAGGATGTCGCCGAATTACGTGTTCCACCCGCTCTACGGGTGGGACTGGAGCTCCTTCTCACTGAAGTAGCTCGTCAGGAGTGGGCTGGGGCGATTAGTCTGTTGTCGCCTCAGCCCACTTCGGCACTCGTTCATGGCCACGTCTTCCGCCCCCGGAACCGATCTCTCGACCGAAATCTCGGACGCGCTGCTCGGTGAGGCGGTCGAGCTTCCACCGGGGTTAGGGCCGTGGCGGCTGGCCTGGCGGCGGCTGCGCCGCAACCGCGTGGCGCTCTTCTTCGGCGGGGTGTTCCTGCTGATCCTCGTGCTGTGCCTGCTCGCGCCCGTGTACGCGAAGCACATCGCCCACCAGGGCCCGGCGGCGGAGAACATCACCGGCACGGTGAAGGTGGGCGGCAAGGCCAAGGACGTGGTGAGCACCACCGGCATCCCGGTCGGGCCCACGTGGCACAGCCGCTACTTCCTCGGTGCCGACGAGAACGGCCGCGACGTTGCGGTGCGGCTTCTCTACGGCGGGCGCAACTCGCTCGAAATCGGCTTCGTGGCCACGGCCATAACCATCTTCTTCGGGCTCTTGGTCGGCGTGCTCGCCGGCTACTTCCGCGGCATCACGGACGGGATCATCACGCGCGTGCTCGACGTGATCTGGGCATTCCCCGCCGTGCTGCTCGGTGTCACGCTCGGCGTGTCGCTCGCGCTCGGCGGCATCGGCCCGCTGCACGGCAACACGCTGATGGTGCCGGCGGTGGTCGTGGGCGTGGTGTACATCCCGTACGTCGGGAAACCCGTCCGCGGACAGGTGCTCGGCCTGCGAGAACGCGAGTTCATCGACGCCGCGCGCCAGCAGGGGCTGAGCCACGCGCGCATCATGTTCTCGGAGATCCTGCCGAACCTCGGCAGCACCATCGTCGTGTTCGTGCCGCTGATCCTCGCGAACGCGATCCTGCTCGAGGCCGGCCTCTCCTACCTCGGCGCGGGCGTGCAGCCGCCCAACCCGTCCTGGGGCACGATGATCGCCGACGGGATCAGGACGATTCCCGCCGCGTTCCACAACGTGCTCGTGCCGGGCATCATGCTCGTGCTCGCCGTGATGTCGATCAACGTGTTCGGCGACGGCCTGCGCGACGCTCTCGACCCGCGGTCCAAGGTCCGCATCGCCCGCTGAACCATGCTCGCCTTCGCGATCCGCCGGCTGCTCTCAATGATCGCCGTGATGTTCGTCGTCTCGGTGCTCACCTTCCTGCTCCTCGCTGCGATCCCGAACGGCGATCCGGCGCTGCGACTCGCGGGCCGGCTCGCCACCGCCGACCAGATCCACGAGATCCGCGTGAAATACGGCTTCGACAAGCCAATCTACGTGCAGTACGTGAGGACGATGAAGAACATCTTCACGGGCCAGGCGTACTCGTACACGCAGGGCTTCAACGTGACCAGCGAGATCAAGCAGGGCCTGCCCGCCACGGTCTCGCTCGCGCTCGGGGCCGGAGTGTTATGGCTCTTCGCGTCGATCCTCGTGGGCACGCTGGCCGCGATCAAGGCGGGCAAATACACGGACAGGGTGCTCACCGTGCTCGCCATGATGGGCGTGTCGTTCCCGCCGTTCTTCTTAGGCGCGGTGCTGATCTACTTCCTCGGCTACAAGGCCAACATCTTCCCGCTGGGCGGCTACGTGAAGCTCACGTCGAACCCGGCGCAGTGGTTCACGCACCTGATCCTGCCGTGGGTCACGCTGTCGGTGCTGTTCATCGGGTTCTATTCGCGCGTGCTGCGCTCCACGATCCTCGAGACCCAGAGCCAGGACTACGTGCGCACCGCGCAGGCGAAGGGGCTCTCCAGCCGCCAGGTGCTGATCCGGCACATCCTGCGCAACAGCCTGATCCCGATCATCGCGCTCTGGGGTCTCGATCTCGCGCAGGTGATCGGCGGGGGCGCGATCCTCACGGAGTCCGTCTACAACCTCCACGGCGTCGGCCAGCTCGCCGCCGACTCGATCGCCAAGCTCGACATCATCCCGATTCTCGCCGTGGTGCTGCTCACCGCATTCGCGGTCGTCCTGATCGCGGCGCTCACGGACATCATGTACGCGTTCCTGGACCCGCGCATCCGGCTCACATGAGCTCCAGCCTGGCCGCACCACTGCTCGAGGTCGACGGCCTGCGCGTGTCCTTCACCACCGAGGACGGGGTGGTGAAGGCGGTGGACGGCGTGACCTTCACGGTCGACCGCGGCGAGGTGGTGGCGATCGTGGGCGAGTCCGGATCCGGCAAGTCCGTGACGTCGATGACGCTCATGGGCCTCACCCGCGGGCCCAACTCCAAGTTCGAGGGACGGGCGCTGTTCGACGGCCAGGACCTGATCGAGGCGTCTGAGGCGCAGCTCCAGACGATTCGCGGCGCCGGAATCGCGATGGTCTTCCAGGATCCGATGAGCTCGCTCGACCCGGTGTACCGCGTGGGCGACCAGATCGCAGAGCAGATTCGCGTGCACTTCCCCGACGTGGGCAAGGCGGAGGCGCGCAGCCGCGCGATCGAGCTGATGGAGCGCGTGGGAATTCCGCGCGCGGGCGAGCGTGCGCGCTCGTTCCCGCACGAGTTCTCGGGCGGCATGCGCCAGCGCGTGATGATCGCGATGGCGCTCTCGTGCTCGCCCAAGCTGCTGATCGCGGACGAGCCCACCACCGCGCTAGACGTCACGATCCAGGCCCAGATCCTGGACGAGCTGCGCGAGCTCCGGGAGAGCTCGGACACGGGCATCATCCTCGTCACGCACGACCTCGGAGTGGTGGCGGACATCGCCGATCGCATCGTCGTGATGTACGCGGGCCGCGTGGTCGAGCAGGGCACGCTCGACGAGATCTTCTACGACCCGCAGCACCCGTACACGTGGGGGCTGCTCGGGTCGATCACGCGCGTGGACCGCGACCGCTCCGAGCGGCTGCCGGCGATCCCGGGCATGCCGCCGTCGCTGCTCGCGCCGCCGCAGGGCTGCCACTTCCGGCCGCGCTGCCCGCACGCGTTCGAGCGCTGCACAGAGGTGCCGGACCTCGCGGCGCGACTTCCGGAGAGCCCCTCGCACCTCGACCGCTGCTGGCTCGAGCCGGAGCGCAAGCGCACGCTGCGCCAAGTGGGCGATCAGATCGGGCTGCATAGTGAGGAGACGGTGATCTCGTGACGGTCGAGGCGGCCACGCCCCAGCCCAGCCCCGCCCCGGGCGCCGAGGCGGGGCCGCTGCTCGAAGTCGAGCACGTGAAGGTGCTCTTCCCCGTGAAGTCGCACACGCTCGTCGCGCGAACGGTCGCGCACGTCCACGCCGTGGACGACGTGAGCTTCGAGCTGCGCGAGGGTGAGACGCTCGGCATCGTCGGCGAGTCCGGCTGCGGGAAGACCACGCTGATCCGCACTCTCGTCAGGCTGATCGACCCGACCAGTGGCGCGATCCGCTTCCGCGGCAAGGACATCTCGAGCGCGGGGCGCCGCGAGCTGGAGCCGATCCGTCGCGAGATGCAGATGGTCTTCCAGGATCCGCAGGCGTCGCTCAACCCGCACAAGCGAGTGGACCAGATCCTGGGGACGCCGCTCAAGCTGCGCGGTGTCGGGAAGGACCGGCTGCAGCCGGAGAGCCGCGACCTGCTCACCCGCGTGGGTCTTTCCCCTGAGCACCTCAACCGCTTCCCCCACGAGTTCTCAGGAGGGCAGCGGCAGCGCATCGGCATCGCGCGCGCACTCGCCCTCGGCCCGCGTCTGATCCTGCTCGACGAGCCGGTGTCCGCGCTCGACGTCTCGATCCAGGCGCAGGTGATCAACCTGCTCGACGACCTTCAGGACGAGTTCACCCTCTCTTACGTCTTCGTCGCGCACGACCTGAGCGTGGTGCGCCACGTGTCCGACCGGATCGCGGTGATGTACCTCGGGAAGATCGTCGAGGTGTCTTCGGCGGAGGAGCTCTACTCGAAGCCGATCCATCCGTACACCTCGGCCCTGCTCGGCGCGATCCCGATCCCGGACCCGCACGAAAACCGCGCGCGGGAGCGGCGAAAGGCGCAGGGCGAGCCGCCGAGCGCGATCAACCCGCCTGCGGGCTGCCGCTTCCATACACGCTGCCCGCGCGCCACCGACATCTGCAGGGCGGTGGAGCCGCAGCTGAGCAAGTACGCGGGCGGCCACATCGCGGCTTGCCATCACCCGCAGAACGTGAGCTCTACCGAGGTGACGGCGGCCACCCGGTCCGACGCGTCCCCGCTCAGCGCCGGACCGGACCAGCCGGATTACGTGCCCTAGGACTGGACGTACTGGAGCGAGCCGGGCGTGGTGAGCAGCTCCCCGGTCTCGAGCAGCGTCTTCAGGCCCGAGAGGATCATCGGCCAGCCGCCGAAGAGCTGGTCGTTGGCATTCTCGGCGAGCTGGTCGTGGGTGACGACCAGGCGGCATGAATCGCCCACCGCCTCGATCTCCCACGTGACGCGCGAGGTGCCTTCGGCGGCCACGTCCTCGCTCCAAAGAGCGTGGAAGCTCTGGACGAGGCGCCGCGGCGGCTCCACCTCGAGGTTCTCGCCCTCGGCGAGCGGACCAGGGGCTCCTTCGTGCACCGCGGTGTAGGGCGAGCCCGGAGTCCAGTTGGACTCGATTCCCATGCCGAAGTTGTACTTCTGCCGCAGCTCGCTGCTCGTGATGGCCTCCCACAGGCGCTCCGGCGTGGTCTTGATGTAGATCTCGAACACCTTCTCCATCGTCTTGTCCTCTAGCTGGCGCTTCAGCCCCGTGAGCGTTGCGGCCCAGGGCTCGGCGTATTTGCTCACCCACCTGTCGTGGACGAGCCGGATCGGGACGACGTTCAGGAAGTGCAGCTTCTCGCGGCCGCGCTTCTTGGTCACGACGAGGCCGGCGTCCTCGAGCACCTTCAGGTGCTTCATCACGCCGAAGCGGGTCATCGGCAGCCGCTCCTCGAGCGCGGTCAGGGTCTGCCCGTCTTCCTTGAAGAGCTCGTCGAGCAGGCTGCGGCGCGTCGGGTCTGCGAGGGCCTTGAACACGTCGTCCACGGCGAGGACTATACGTGACCATTTGGTCACATGTCAAGCCGGGGTTGCTTCTGCGTGGTTCTCTGACTAAGGTCAGCTAAATGGAAGGTGTCGCGCAGGTCCGGCGGTTCAACCGGGTTGTCACCCAGCGCGTCGGTGCGCTCGACGATCACTTCCTGTCCCGGGACCGTCCCCTCGGCGAGGCGCGTCTCCTCTGGGAGATCGGCCCGGAGGGGTGCGACGTCCGCTCGCTACGGGCGCGGCTCGGGCTCGACTCGGGCTACGTGAGCCGGCTGCTGCGCTCGCTCGAGAGCGCACGGCTTGTGAAGGTGGAGCGCGCGGCGCACGACGGGCGCGTGTTCACAGCACGTCTCACCGCGCGCGGGCTGAAGGAGCGAGAGCTGCTCGATCGGCGCAGCGATGCTCTCGCCGGGTCTCTGCTCGAACCGTTGAACGAGAAGCAACGCGACCGGCTCGTGGCCGCGATGGGCGACGTCGAACGGCTGCTCACCGCCGGGCTAGTGAAGATCGAGCCACGCGATCCCGGGGACCCGCAGGCGCAGTACTGCCTGGAGGAGTACGTGCGCGACATCGACCGGCGCTTCGACGGAGGCTGGGATCCCTCCCGCAGCATCTCGGCCGACCCGCACGAGCTGCGTCCGCCGGCGGGACTGCTGCTTGTTGCGTCGCTCGCGTCAGAGCCGATCGGCTGCGGCGCGCTGAAGTTCCACGACCGCGAGCCCACCGAGATCAAGCGCATGTGGGTGGCGCCATCCGCGCGCGGTCTGGGCGTCGGCCGACGGCTGCTCATCGAGCTCGAGGCGGAGGCGGCGGCGCGCGGCATGAGCCGGGTGGTCCGGCTCGAGACGAACGGCTCGCTGTTCGAGGCGATCGCCCTCTACCGCTCGGCCGGCTACCGCGAGGTGCCCGCGTTCAACGACGAGCCCTACGCCCACCACTGGTTCGAGAAGCGGCTGCGGCGCGCGGCTCAGCCGTCGAGTGCGGCGCGGCGAGCGAGGCCGAGCGCGTAGTCCGGCCACCAGGTGCCGGCGGATGGCGGCGTGCCCGCCTGGTCGCAGCCGGACCCGTTGCCGTCGGACTCCCCCGGCGTCTTGATCCAGAAGTAGGCGTCCACCACCGGATCGCCGGTGTCGGCGGTTGGCCGGTGCCCGAGCCCGCGGTCGGCCGGGTTGCACCACACGCCGTTCGCGCCGCGGCCGTTGCGGCTCGTGTCGATCAGCAGGTGCTTGTCCGGCATCCCCAGCGCGGCGACGATCTGCTTGCCGTAGCCCACCTCGTTCGCGGTGGCGTCGAAGTTCGACACGTTGAGGGCGATGCCGCGTGCCTTCGCCACGCCCGCCGCCTTCAGCCGCTGGGCCATCGTGGCGGCAGGGTTCCAGCCCTTGTTGCCCGCGTCGATGTAGACGGCCACGTTCGGCAGCGCGCTGAGCACCGACACCGAGTCGGCGAACATCGCGAGCTGCGCCTGCTGCGCGGCGGCGCTCTTGCATTCGCTCGGCAGCCCGGCGAGCCCGTCGGGCTCGAGGACCACCGCCGCGCGCGAGCTGCCGATGCCCGCGGCGAACTGGCGGGTCCAGGCGCGGTACTGCGCCTGCGAGCCAGTGGTGCAGGTGGCGCGCAGGCCCGCCCGGTAGGCCACGAGGACGGACTGGGTGGCGCCGCCCACGCGGTCACTCGCGAGCCTGCTCGCCACGTCGGCCTTCACGTTGCCGTTCCAGTCGCCGAACCAGGCGGAGCCGGGCTCGGAGGCGATCTTCTGCAGCTCGTGGGCGTCGGCCGTGCGGCCGGCTGCGCGCCACTGGGCGGCCGTCTTCGCCGCGTTCGAGTGCGGGCTCACCGCCCAGGTCTGGCCGGCGAACGGGTCGCCCGACCCGGTGCCGAGAAGACTTACGGTCGCGCGCCTCATCGAGCAGTGGCTCGCCCTCACGCTCAACGTGTGATGTCCGGAGGGCACGCTGACGCGCACGGTCACGCGCTTCCAGCGGCGCGGCAGCCGCCTGCTCAGTGGGCGCCGGCGGTCGAGCCTGACGGTGAGCCGCGCGCCCGGACGGCAAACGGCGCGCTTCCGCACCCGTACCAGGATCGAACTCACTGGTTGCGAGGTTCGCAGCGTCGCGTGCCCTGAGTGCAGCGGCGCGCCGGCCAGGGAAGCGAGCATCGCGATGGTGGTGAGGAGGGCGTGCACCACCCGAATTGGTCGGACGCGCGGCGCGGAAACTTGACGGGCGCGCGAGGCACGTGCGGAAATTGGCCTCATGCCGGAGGTTCGGACCGCACATACCGCCGACCTCGACGCCGCGGCGCTGGCCGCGGCGCGCGGGCTTCTCGACCGCGTGTTCGAGGACGAGATGACAGACAACGACTGGGAGCACGCGCTCGGCGGCATCCATGCGCTCTCCTACGAGGACGGCGAGCTCGTCGGGCACGCCTCCGTGATCCAGCGGCGGCTGCTGCACGGCGGTCGGGCGCTGCGGGCGGGCTACGTCGAAGGCGTGGCCGTGCTTGCGGATCGCCGCCGCGCGGGCCACGGCCGGGCGATGATGGGCGCGCTCGAACGTGTGATCCGCGGCGCCTACGAAATCGGCGCGCTCGGCGCCACGGACGAGGCCGCCGCCTTCTACACGGCGCTCGGCTGGGAGCTGTGGCGCGGGCCGAGCTATGCGCTCACGCCGGACGGGATCGTCCGCACCGCCGACGACGACGGCGCGATCTACGTGCTGCCCGTGGAGGGCGTTCCGCTCGTCCTCTCCGCCGAGCTCACCTGCGACTGGCGCGAGGGCGACGTCTGGTGAGAGCCAGCGATGACTTTCCGATGCGCCCCCGGTCTTAAGGAATGTGAGCAACCACCCCAAGGAGGACGTCGTGCCGCAGACGCAGACCCGCATCAACAAGATCGCCAACGTGGTCGTGCCCGTGGCGGACCAGGACCGCGCGATCGAGTTCTACGTCGACACGCTGGGCCTCGAGAAGCGCGTCGACCTGCCGTTCGGCGGGGAATACCGCTGGGTCGAGGTGGCGCCGGAGGGCGCGGACACCACGGTCGCACTCGCCCCGCCGCCGCCGGACCACCCCGAGGCCGTCGGCAACCGCCAGACCGGCATCACACTCCAGACCGACGACATCGAGGCGCTGCACGCTGACCTCAAGGCCGCCGGCGTGGATGTGGACGAGGAGATCAGCCGCATGGGCGACCCCGTGCCGCCGATGTTCTGGTTCCGCGACCCCGAGGGCAACACGCTGCTCGTGGTGCAGTAGCCCCCTCCGCCCCACGCGACAAGCGCGCGGCCGGCCACGTCAGCCGGCCGCGCGTTTCCCGTTACTGGCCGCTCTTCGCCACCTGGATCACGAGCCGCTCCACCGCCCACGCATAGCGCCTCGTCGCCGCCGCTGACACGCGCGCCGGCAGCTCCACCACGAAGGCGGTGCCGTCGCGCAGCCGGAAGTCCTGCCAGGTGGTGATGCTCCCCGGGTAGCGCGGAAGCTGCCGCAGCGGCAGGTGGCTGAGACGCGAGTAGCGGCGCTCGAGGCGGACGTCGCCGCCGGAGCGGTCGGTGATGCCGAGCGGCTGGTGGAACCAGATCGTGAGGCGCGGCCGGATCCGCAGGATCAGCGAGTGGGCGATGCGGTCCTCCGGCTCCGACAGCGGGCCGCGGCCCGAGTACTGCAGGCTCCCGGGCGGCCCCAGCGGGCGCCAGCGGAAGGGGAAGTTGCGGTTGAGGTCCACGCCGTGGGCGTTCTGGCGCGTGTCCGCAGCCACGCCGTCCGGGTTGATGTCCGGCAGCGTCCAGAGGGCGACGCCCGCCAGCGGGTGCCAATGCCGAAGCCGGTTGGCGATGGCGATGCCGGCCTGCTCGTTGCCGTGGATGCAGCCGACCACAAGTGCGGTGACGGTGGCGCTCGGGTCGCCGCGCACAAACGCGCGAATGGGGCGGCCCTGGACCGAGTGGCCGAGCAGCTGCGTGGTCGCGATCGCGGGCGCGCCGCCGGCACGGTGGTCCGCGCGAACGTGGCCACTGGCGTCGTCGTCGTCCGCCGCGGCCGCCGCCACCACCGCGGTTGTCGCGAGCGCAACCGCCGTAACCAGCGCCCGACGTACGCGCACGTGCGTGTGCCGCATTGGCGGATCATGGCGCGCGCCCGGCCTCGCCGCTGTCAAGCGGCGGCCCGCGCGGCCGATCACGCGGTAGTGAGGCTCTTACCGCTGAGGTATTGCTTGGCGTTGCTCGCGGTCGCGCTCGGTTGCGCAGCCGTGTTCGCTGCTTCCGGTCGCTCGATCGAGCATGAGCGGCGCGACGATGCGACCGACGCTGCTGCGATGGTCACCGCGTCGATCGCCTCACAGGTGTCGGCCGCCAACGCCTCGCTCGAGGACGCGGCCGCGTTCGTAGCGTCGTCGCGAACGGTCACCGCTCCCGAGTTCGCCCGCTTCGCGCGCGTGTTGCTGCGCCGGCCCGGGCTCCGGTCGCTCGCGTTCGTGGAGCGAGTGCCAAGCGACGCCCGGGCGGCCTTCGAGCGCCGGCACGGCACCCCGATCACGGCGCTCGACGTGGCCGGTCACCGGAAGAGCGCAGCTGCGCGAGCCGTCTATTTCCCCGTGGTGGCGAGCGTGAGCCGCGCGGCCACGACGCGCAGCGTCGTCGGCTTCGACAGCTTCAGCGAGCCACTCCGTCACGCCGCGATGCGCAACGCGCTTCTCACCGGCCGGCCGGCAGCCACGCCGCCGCTGCGCAGCGTGCGCGGCACCTGGCAGCCCCTCATCTACGCGCCGGTGCTGCGGGGCGACCGGCTCGCCGGGTTCGTGGCGGCCGCGATCGACCCCCATGCTCTCGTGCAGACCGCTCGCGCATCCTTCCCCGGCTCGGCCGGTGTCCGGGTGCTCGACGGCACGCGCACCATCTTCTCCACCCCCGCGGACTACGTGCACGGTGAGCACCGCACGCTCATGGCGGCCGGCCGTCGCTGGACCGTGGAGGTGGTCTCGCACGCCCCCACCGCGCCGGTGCAGCGCCTGCGATGGATCGTCGCGCTGTGCGGGATCCTTCTTCTCACCACGCTGTTCGTGCTCTTCCGCCGCGCGCTTCGACAGGCAGAGAACGCCGAGCGAGTGGTGAGCGAGCGGACGAAGGAGCTCCAAGCGCGCACGCGCGAGCTCGACGCCGCGCTCGCTGACGCCGACAGCGCGCGCGCCGCTCTCAGCGAGCGCAACGAGATGCTGCTCGAACTCGACCGCTTCAAGGACCGCATGCTCGCCCTGATCTCACACGACCTGCGCTCGCCGCTCACGTCGATCCGCGGCTACGTGGAACTCCTGCTCGACGAGGAGACCGGGCCGCTGGACGAGGACCAGCGCCGCTTCCTCGGCGTGGTGAAGCGCAACGCCGAGCGGCTCGACGCGCAGATCGGCGACCTGCTCCTGCTCGCGGGGATCGCGGAGGGCACGCTGACGCTCCAGCGCGCCGCCGTGGACCTGCCTCGCCTCGTGATGGAGGCCGTGGAGACCGCGGCGCCGAACGCGGAGCACAAGAACATCAAGCTCGAGGCGGCCTGCCGACCGCTGCGGCCGATCGACGCCGACGGCGCGCGGCTCGCGCAGGTGCTCGACAACCTCCTCTCCAACGCGATCAAGTACACGCCCGAGGGCGGCCGCGTGGACGTGCGCGCGTGGTACGAGGACGACTGGGTGACGCTCAGCATCGCCGACACCGGCATCGGGATGACGCAGGAGGCGCTCGAGTCGATCTTCGACCCGTTCTTCCGCACGGAGGACGCGCGCGAGCGCGGGATCAACGGGACCGGCCTTGGCCTCGTGATCGTCAAGGCGGTGGTGGAGGCCCACGGCGGCAGCGTCCACGTGCAGAGCGAGCCGGGCGGCGGCAGCCGCTTCACGATCAGCCTCCCGGCGGACTCGCCCGCCCCCTGGGAGCCGCCGAAGCGGCTTACTACCCTCAGAGCATGACCTCCGAGCGCTCACAGGCATACGGCCGCGTGGTGAAGGCGGTCGACGACCTCGCCGCGGCCAAGCTCCACCGCGAGGAGCAGGACACGATCCGTGCCGCCGCCGACGCGCTCCTCTTCTGCCAGGACCTCCGCAGCGACCCTGCCGCCGAGGACGCCCTCGCCTCCGTGTACGAGCTGGCCGACCACCTCGTGGAGAGCGACCGCCTGTCGCGCGAGAGCGCGCAGCGGCTCGTGATCGACGTGGAGTCCTGCGGCCCGTTCGCCCGGCGCGCGGCTTAGCGCTTTTTCCGTCTACCGCGCCGTCGTGCGGGGCGAACTGCAGCAATAAGGAGTCGGCCTCGGCGGCTGCTTTCAATCCACGCGTTGGATCTTTTCCCCCGCATAGGTGGAAAAGTCCCAACGCATTCGGAGTTGCCCGCCATATTCGCGGTTAAGTCCGAACGCATGGACTCACCCCTTATTGCTGCCGTTGGTGCCGCGCGAGGACCTACGCCGAGGGAACAGGCGGCTCGGACGCGGGCTCCAGACCCGTCGGCACCGGCACGTTCTCCGGCGTGAGCTCCATCCCCGCGGCCCGGGCCTGCACCTCGATCATCGCCGCGAAGTCCGTGTCCACGAAACCCTCGTCGATCAGGTGCTGCACGAGCTCGCGGCACCGCTCGGCCAGCGGTAGTTGCACGCCCAGCTCCTCCGCCGCCTCGATCCCGAGGTCGAAGTCCTTGCGCAGCAGAACCGGCGTAAATGTCGGCGTGAAGTCGAGGTTCACGAGCGCGGGCGACTTGTAGCGGGTGAACGTCGAGCCCATCACGCTCGCGTTCAGGAACTCGAGGAAGCGGCTTCGCTCCACCCCACCCTTCTCCGCGAGCACCGTGATCTCGGCGAGCGTCTGCGCCACGATGCCGAGCATCAGGTTGTGGCAGAGCTTGACGAGGCGCGCGCTGTCTCCCTCGCCAACGTAGGTCACGCCCTCGCCGAACAGCTCCAAGTAAGGCCGCGCGATCTCGAACGCGTCCTCCGGGCCCGACGCGACCACCGTCAGCCGCCCGGCCTTGACGACCTTCGGGTTGCCGCTCACCGGCGCGGCGAGCACCCCCGTGCCGCGCTCGGCGGCGTGCGCCCGGACGGCCTCGGACGCCTCCGCCGACACCGTGGACGAGTCCACCAGCACGCGCGGGGCCACCCCCTCGGCGGCCAGCACCCCGCCATCCTCGATCGTGACCGCTTTGAAATCATCCGGGCCCGCGACCATCGTGAACACGATGTCGCAGCCGGCGAGGTCGGCGGGCGAGTCGACGATGGTCGCGCCCAGCTCTGACAGCGGCTCCGCCTTCGAGCGTGTGCGGTTCCAAACGGACACGTCGCAGCCGGCCCGGAGCAGCCGCGCCGCCAGCTCGAACCCCATCCTGCCGGCGCCGATCCACCCAATACGAAGCCCATGCTGATTCGAGCTGGCCATCCGCTTGACTCCTTCCGCCGAGCGCCCGCGGTGGCGGCTCTCAGCAAACGATTGCAGCCATTTTAATCCCCTGTTAGCGGGCGGTCAACGCCTTGACATCGGGTGGCGGACCTGATTATCGTGCAAACGATTGCAGGCGCTCGAGGGAGCGCCGGCGCCCCTTCTGGGGAAGAGCGTGCCCGCCACGCGCGGGCAGAAGGAGGGACAGAACGTGAGACGGCTCGGCGTCCTCATCTCGCTCGGCGTCCTGCTCGCGGTGAGCGCGACGCTCGCCGCCTGCGGAGGCAGCAGCAGCTCCAGCTCCACTTCGGGCTCGAGCGGCAGTGCCACGAGCGGAAAGCCTCTGAACATCGGGATCTCCCTGTCGCTGTCCGGGGACTTCTCCGACCCCGGCCACGCGGCCCAGAAGGGCTACCAGCTCTGGGCGAAGACGGTGAACGCGAACGGCGGCATCGACGGCCGCAAGGTGAAGCTCAAGATCGTGGACGACGCGAGCAGCCCGAACCAGGTCGTCACGAACTACCAGAACCTGATCACGCGGGACAAGGTCGATCTCGTGTTCGGTCCCTTCTCCACCCTGCTCACCGGACCGGCGGCGTCTGTCGCGCATCGCTACGGCTACGCGTTCGTCGAGCCGGCCGGCGGCGGCCCGGCGGTGTTCCAGGAGCACCTGAACAACGTGTTCTTCGTGCAGCCGGCGCCGACGCTCAACTGCGGCGACCCGTTCGTGGCCTACATCAAGTCGCTGCCGCCCTCGCAGCGGCCGAAGACCGCGGCGTACCCGTCGCTGGACGACCCGTTCTCCTCGCCGATCGCCGACCGCATGCAGAAGGCCTTCGAGGCAATGGGGATCAAGACGGTGTACAAGACCATCTATCCGTCGGAGACGGCGGACCTCACGCCGGTGGTGGAGAAGTACGTGGCGAAGAAGCCCGACATGGTGGTCGCCGGAACTCAGTCCGAGGACGCCTACTCGCAGGTGAAGGCGATGGTCCAGGCGGGCTTCAGCCCCAAGTTCGTGTTCCTCGCGAACGGGGCGAACTCCCCCACCGAGTTCCCGAGCAAGGTGGGAGCGAAGAACACCGAGGGCATCTTCAGCTGCGGTGACTGGTTCCCCACCTCCAAGGCAGGCGGCAACCCGCAGTTCGTGGCGGCCTACAAGGCGCAGTACGGCGGCACGCCGTTCGACATCGACTCGACCTCGGCCGAGGCCTACGCGGTGGGCCAGCTCATCCAGGCCGTGGCGAAGAAGACCGGGAAGGTCGACAACAAGACGATCATCTCGTCGCTTCACTCGGGCACCTGGTCGAGCGTGGAGGGCAACATCAGCTGGAACGCCGACGGCTCGCCGCAGGGCAGCGACATGCTGCTCGAGTGGGTCGGCGGCAAGCTCCAGCCGGTCTACCCGCCGAACGTGGCGCTGACGAAGCCGACGTCCCCGAAGCCTCCGTGGGGCGGCTGATCTAGCAGATGCATCTCTTCATCCAGGCGTGCATCCTCGGCCTGCTCGCCGGCGGGGTGTATGCGCTGATGGCCAGCGGGCTCACGCTGGCCTTCGGCGTCATGCGCGTGATCAACGTGGCGCAGGGCGCGATGATCGTCCTGGGCGCGTTCCTCAGCTACACGCTGTTCACCAAGGCGCACATCGACCCGTTCGTGTCGGTGGTGCTGCTCACGCCGCTGATGTTCCTAGTGGGGGTGGCGCTCCAGCTCGTGTTCATCCGCCCGCTGCGGGCGGATGAGCGCGAGGAGCTGTCGCTGCTCGTCACCTGGGCGCTTGCCCTCGGCATAGAGGGCCTTTTGAGCGTCCTCTACAAGACCAACTACCGCTCGACCATCACGAGCTACGCGGACAAGAGCTGGCGCGTGCTCGGCTACCACCTGTCGGAGGTGCGCGTGTTCGCGTTCGGCATGTCGGTGGTGATCCTCACGCTGCTGTACCTACTGCTCACGCGCACCGAGTTCGGGCGAACGGTGAGGGCCACGGTGCAGAACCCGGTGTCGGCGCGGCTGCTCGGGGTGAACGTGGACAAGGTGTCGGCGCTCGGCTTCGGCATCAGCGTGGCCACGGCGACGGCGGCGGGCGCCGTGTTCGGGATGGTCACGCCGTTCTTCCCCGGCAGCCACTACGACCTGATCTCGCGCCTGCTCTCGATCATCGTGCTCGGCGGGCTCGGCAGCCTCGGCGGGGCGATCATCGCGGCGCTGTTCATGGGAATGGCGGAGGCGGTGTTCGCTGCCGAGATCTCCCCCACGTGGTCGTCGTTCACGTTCTTCATCGTGCTGATCGCGATCCTGCTGCTGAGGCCGCAGGGGCTGTTCGGAACAAACGAACGCGGAGCGCTGTGAGCCGCCTCACGCGCACAGGCGTACTGCGCGCCGTCGTGGTGTTCGGCGCACTCGCGGCGTTCCCGTTCGTCTTCCCCGCACAGTGGATCGTCAACATCGCCATCTTCACGCTGATGTACGCCGGCCTTGCGACGGCGTGGAACCTGCTCGGCGGCTTCTCCGGATACCTGTCGCTCGGGCACGCGGCCTTCTTCGGGGTGGGCGCATACGCGATCGCGATCGCGTTCACGCACATCGGCATCGGCGGCTCCGGCTACAAGCCGTTCTTCGCGCTGCCGCTCGTGGGCATCGTGGTCGCGCTCGTGTCCGTGCCGATCGCGTGGGTTGCGCTGCGGGTCCGCGCGGCCACGTTCGCGATCGTCACGCTCACGCTGCTGTTCGTCGTGCAGCAACTCGCGTTCAACCTGCACCACCTCACGCATGGCTCGCAGGGACTGGCGCTACCGCCGCCGCCGTTCGACGTCTCCACCTTCGAACAGCCCTTCTACTTCGCGATGCTCGGCGTGTTCGCGCTCGCGTTCTTCACCTGCTGGTGGGTGAAGGGGTCGAAGCTTGGCCTGATGCTCTTCTCCATCCGCGACGACGAGGATCGTGCGCGCGGCGTCGGGGTTCGCGTGACCGGGGCGAAGGTGATCGCGTTCGCGCTGAGCGTGGGGTTCACGGGCATGCTCGGCGGTGTATGGGCCTACTACATCCAGTTCATCTATCCGCAGTTCGCGGTGGATCCGCTGATCACGATCGGCGCGGTGCTGATGGCGTTCCTCGGCGGCAAGGGAACTGTGTGGGGACCGACTGTGGGCGCCTTCATCCTCGTTCCGGCGCAGCAATACATGGCCTACAAGCTCGGCGCCAGTGAGCTGTACCTGCTCGGCTACGCGTCGGTGTTCCTGCTGATCATGCTGTTCCTGCCGCGCGGGATCATCCCGTCGATCAGCGACCACCTCGCGCGCCGCCGCAGCGGGCGTCCCGACGAGCCGCCGGGAGCCGTGGCTTCCGCTCCGAGGGCAACGCTTCCTGGAGGGATGGCGCCGTGAGCGCGACCCTGCTCGGCGTGAGCGGCCTCACCAAGCGCTTCGGGGGCGTGGCGGCGGTGAACGGCTGCTCGTTCCAGGTGGACGAGGGCACGATCACCGCGCTCATCGGCCCTAACGGCTCGGGCAAGACCACGGCCTTCAACATGATCACCGGCTATCTGCCGGCGGACTCCGGCGAGGTCACGTTCGCGGGCCGGGCGGTGAAGCGGCCCAATCCCACGCGCCTCTACCGCGCCGGGCTCACGCGCACGTTCCAGCAGGCCCGGGTGTTCCCGGGGCTCACCTTGCTGGAGAACCTCACCGTCGCGATCAGCCAGCCCTGGCGGACGCTGCTGCGGCGGAACGTTGCCGCCCGGGACCGCGAGCGCGCGCTCACGCTGCTCGAGGAGTTCGGGCTCGAGCGGCTGGGCGACCGGCCGGCGGGCGAGCTGTCCTTCGGACAGCGGAAGCTGCTCGAGTTCGCCACGGTGCTGATGGGCGAGCCCCGGCTCGTGCTGCTCGACGAGCCCACCGCCGGCGTGAACCCGGTGATGGTCGAACAGATCGAGCGCCACGTTCGCGAACTGCACGCGCGCGGGCTCACCTTCCTGATCGTGGAGCACGACATGCACCTCGTGATGAGGCTGTGCAATCCGGTGATCGTGCTCGACGGCGGGGCCACCATCAAGCAGGGCCCGCCCGCCGAGGTTCAGAGCGACCGCGCGGTTCTCGACGCCTACCTGGGGACGTGAGCTCGTGAGCACGCTCAAGCTCGACGGGGTGGTGGCCGGCTACGGGCAGGGCGACATCCTGCGCGGCGTGAGTCTTGAGGTGGAGGCCGGCAGCGTGATGTGCGTGATCGGCCCGAACGGTGCGGGCAAGTCCACGATCCTGCGCGCGGTGTCCGGCCTGCTGCGCCCCCGAGCCGGGTCGATCGCCGTGGACGGCCAGCCGATCGCCTCGCTCAAGCCGCGTGAGGTGCTGAGCCGCGGCATCGTGCACGTGCCGCAGGAGCGCAGCCTCTTCCCCCAGATGACGGTGTGGGAGAACGTGCTGCTCGGCGCTCATGTGCTGGGCGATCGCGCCCGGGCGCGGCGCCGCATCGAGGAGGTGGCCGAGCGCTTCCCGATCCTGCGGGAGCGGCGGAACGCGCATGCCGGCTCGCTGTCGGGCGGCGAGCAGAAGACGGTGGAGCTCGCGCGCGCCCTCATGCTCGATCCGAAGCTGATCATGCTCGACGAGCCGTCGATGGGCCTCGACCCCAAGGCTCGGCAGCGAGTGTTCACGACGATCCGCGGGCTCAACGAGACCGGCCTCACCGTGCTGCTGGTGGAGCAGAACGCGCGCGCCGGGCTCGAGATCGCGGACGAGGGCGCGGTAATGGACGGCGGCGTGGTGAAGCTGCGGGCGCGCGGCCGCGAGCTGCTGGATGATCCGCGCGTGGGCGCGCTATACCTGGGAGCTCCGATCACTCCGCGCGAGGCTGCGCCGGAGCCCACTCGATAATCGCTCTCGTATGTCTCCGGGACCGGTGAAGCTGAGCGACGTGGCGGAGCGGGCCGGGGTGCACCCGGCCACGGTCTCGCGCGCGCTCAGCGAACGCACGCGGCACATGGTCAATACCGACACGGCCCAGCGCGTGCTGGCGGCCGCCGAGGAACTGGGCTACACGCCCAACCCGATCGCGCGCAGCCTAAAGACCAACCGCTCGTTCACGATCGCGGTGCTGCTCCCGGATCTAACGAACCCGCTGTTTCCGCCGATGGTCCGCGGCATCGAGGACGCGCTGGCTGAGGCCGGCTTCACCGCGCTGATCGCGAACACCGACAACCACCCGGACCGCGCGCTCGCGGCGGTGGAGACGATGCGCACGCGGCTGGCGGACGGCTGCATCGCCGCCACCGCCACGCGCGACGACGGGCTGCTGGCCGAGGCCGCCACCGAAATGCCGATGGTGCTCATCAACCGCCGCGTGCTGAACCATGAGATTCCCGCCGTCGTGGCGGACGACCGCAGCGGCGTTCGGCAGGCGGTCGAGCACCTGGCCGCACTGGGGCACGAACGGATCGCCCACGTGGCGGGGCCGCAATGGCTCGCCACGGGCGCCGACCGGCACGAGGCGTTCCTGGCCGCACTGCGCGGCGTGGGGCTCGAGCCCGATCCGCACCTGATCAGCTTCGGCGAGGGCTTCACGGAGGAGCAGGGCGCTCGCTCGCTTCACTCGCTGCTCGAGGCGGGCGCCAAGTTCACAGCGCTGGTGGCGGGCAACGACCTCATGGCGCTCGGCTGCTACGACGCGCTCGTGGAGCGCGGTCTCTCATGCCCGGACGACATCTCGGTGGTGGGCTTCAACGACATGCCGTTCGCGGACAAGTTCAACCCGCCGCTCACCACCGTGCGGATCCCGCATTACGAGATGGGCCGGCGCGCGGCGGAGCTGCTGCTCGGGCGGATCGAGGGCGACGGATCGACGCCCGGCGAGGACATCGTCCTGCCCGTGGAGCTGATCCAGCGCGCCTCTACGGCGCCGGCGCCGTCCCGTCGGGCGCGACAGGCTGCGTCGTAGGCTGAGCGCCCCACTCAGTGTTCAGGTGGGACTCGTTCTCGCGCACGCCGGCGAGCGGGCCGTGCGCCGTCTCGTAGCCGGCGCGGCCGGTGATCATCAGGTCCTCCGCCGGGAAGCGCGTGATCACCTCGCAGCCGTCGGACGTGACCACCAGCTGCTCCTCGATCCGCGCGGCCGACCAGCCATCTGACGCCGGCCAGAAGGTCTCGAGCGCGAACACCATCCCCTCCTCGATCGTCTCCGGATGGTCGAGCGACACGAGCCGGCTGATGATCGGCTTCTCCCAGATCGAGAGCCCGACACCGTGGCCGAACTGGAGCGCGAACGCCGCCTCCTCGCTCGGGAAGCCGAAGTCCTGCGCGCGCGGCCATAGGCTCGCAACGTCCGCGGTGGTCACGCCGGGCCGCACCATCGCGATCGCGCGGTCGAGCAGCTCGCGGCAGACCTTGTAGGCGTCCACCAGCGCGCGCGACGCGCTCCCCACCGCGAACGTGCGGTAGTAGCACGTGCGGTAGCCCATGTAGGAGTGCAGGATGTCGAAGTACGCGGGGTCGCC
>JAICJR010000260.1 GCA_025928345.1 Thermoleophilaceae bacterium
GCCCGGAAGGCGCCAGGCTGGTAGCGCTCAACATGGCGTTGAACGGCACACCTCGGGAGGAAGCGGCCCGCTACCTGGCGGACAACTTCCAGCTCGAGGACCAGGACGCCATCCTCGACGACGTGTACTCGCGAGTCGGCGGCCGGGCCTAAGCGGCGGCGGGCGCCACTTCGTCGGCCAGAGCGAGCAGGTCCGGGATCACGTCCACGTGCGCGTGCGGGCGCAGGTAGCGCTCGTACCAGGGGCGGTAGCCGAGAGCTCTGCCGATCGGCGCGAGCAGCGCGAACGCCAGGCGCTGAACGGGCCGCGGCGGCCTCACGAACTCCACGATGTCGCGGAACTCGTTCGCGATCACGGCCGCCTGGAGCAGGTGCGGCATGCCCTTGTCGTTCGTCAGCCCGTCGTTCGCCAGGCCGAAGAGGGTGGAGATCATGACCTCGAAGCGGCGGCCGGGGGAGATCTCGACCACCACCTGCGCCTCCTCGTCGCCGGCGTTCCACCAGTCGTGGACGGTTCCGGGATGAATGGTCACGGCGTCGCCCGGGCCGAGCTCGCTCTGGGCGCCGTCCACCCTGACGCAGAGGCGTCCGCTGACGACTCGGAAGCGCTCGGTGACCGTGCGGTGCACGTGCTCGCCCACCACCGCGCCGCCGGGGCGCACGCCCATGAAGACCACGGTCCGGCCGTCGGTCGCGTCAGCGCTGCCCACGAGCACGATGGCCCGCTCGCCGGTCACGGTGTTCTCGACCACGTCGCCGCGGCGGGTGAGGGGAAGGTGGCGGACGTCTGCCATTCCCGCATATTCGGCGCAGATAGAGGGTCGGACAATGGCGACAGCCCGCGGATCCAGGTGCGGATTCCCGCACGCTGCGCCCAAAATGGGCCGGGGAACATCCGTTCGCCTATCTAGACTTGTTCAGGTGAGGCCACAGGGCGAGCTAGTCATCGCCGGCGCCCGCGAGCACAACCTCAAGGACCTGCACCTGAGGATCCCGCGGAACGCGCTGGTTGTCATAACCGGGTTATCGGGATCCGGCAAGTCGAGCCTTGCCTTCGACACGATCTATGCCGAGGGCCAGCGGCGCTACGTCGAGTCGCTGTCGGCGTACGCGCGCCAGTTCCTGGGCCAGATGGACAAGCCGGACGTGGATTCGATCGAGGGGCTCTCGCCGGCGATCTCGATCGATCAGAAGACGACTTCGCGCAACCCGCGCTCGACGGTGGGCACGGTCACCGAGATCTACGACTACCTGCGCCTCCTCTGGGCCAGGATCGGCCATCCCCACTGTTACAACTGCGGCCAGCCGATCGCGGCGCAGTCCGCCGAGCAGATCGTGGACCAGGTGATGACCTTTGACGAGGGCACCAGGTTCATGGTGCTGGCGCCGGTTGTGCGCGGGCGCAAGGGCGAGTACGGCAAGCTCTTCGAGGAGCTGCGCGCGGAGGGTTACACGCGCGTGAAGGTGGACGGCGAGCTGCGGCGGCTCGAGGAGGACATCGCTCTCGACAAGAAGTTCAAGCACGACATCGCCGTCGTGGTGGACCGGCTCGTGATGCGCCCCGATCTGCGCAAGCGGCTGGCGGACTCAATCGAGACGGCGGTGGGGCTGGCCGAGGGGATCGTCGAGGTCGAGCTCGTACCCGCGAATGGCGGGGGCTCGCGAAGCGAGGTCCCCCATTCGAGCGGCGAGATCAAGACCTACTCGGAGCGGTTCGCCTGCCTCAACTGCGGCACCTCGATGCCCGAGCTCGAGCCGCGCATGTTCAGCTTCAACTCGCCGCATGGCGCCTGCCCGCGCTGCACCGGGCTCGGCTCCCAGATGGAGATCGATCCTGACCTCGTGGTGCCGGACCCGTCGCTGTCGCTCGGCGAGGGCGCGATCCTGCCGTGGTCCACCAGCGCGTCCAACTACTACGAGCAGATGACTCAGGCGATCGCGGACCGCTACGAGATCGACATGGAGACGCCGTGGGAGGACCTCGACGAGGAGGTCCAGGAGTGCTTTCTCTACGGCACGAACGGCGACCGCATCTACATCTCCTACCGCAACCGCTACGGCCGCCGGCGCTCCTACACAACGAGCTTCGAGGGGATCGTGCCCAACCTCGAGCGCCGCTACAAGGAGACGGACTCCGAGTACTCGCGCGAGAAGATCGAGGAGTACATGTCGGTGCGGCCGTGCCCGGAGTGCCATGGCGCGCGGCTCCGTCCGGAGAGCCTGTCCGTGCTGATCGGCGGGCTGGGCATCCACGAGCTCACCCGGATGTCTGCCAAGCGCGCGATCGAATGGTTCGAGGCGCTCGAGCTCACCGACACCGAGCGCCAGATCGCGCGGCTCGTGCTGCGCGAGATCGACGAGCGGCTGCGCTTCCTCGACAGCGTCGGGGTGGGCTACCTGTCACTGGAGCGGGCCGCGGGCACGCTGTCTGGCGGTGAGGCACAGCGGATCAGGCTCGCCACGCAGATCGGCTCCTCGCTCGTCGGCGTTCTCTACATCCTCGACGAGCCGTCGATCGGGTTGCACCAGCGGGACAACGAGCGGCTGATCGCGACTTTGGAGCGGCTGCGCGATCTCGGTAACACCGTGATCGTGGTGGAGCACGACGAGGGCACCATGCGCGCGGCGGACCACATCGTGGACCTCGGGCCGGGCGCCGGCGAGCACGGCGGCCACATCGTGGCGCAGGGCACACCGCCCGAGGTGATGAAGGTGGAGGACTCGGCCACGGGGCAGTTCCTCGCGGGCACGCGCTCGATCGAGGTGCCGAAGAAGCGGCGCCGCCCGAGCGGCTACATCGAGATCGAGAAGGCCACCCAGCACAACCTCCGCTCGGTCGACGCGAAGATCCCGCTTGGCACCTTCTGCTGCGTCACCGGCGTGTCCGGGTCGGGCAAGTCGACGCTCGTTAACGAGGTCCTCTACAAGGCGGTCGCCAACAAGCTCCACCGGGCGAAGATGCGGCCGGGCGCGCACAAGAGGGTCAGCGGGCTCGACCAGGTCGACAAGATCATCAACATCGACCAGTCGCCGATCGGGCGCACGCCCAGGTCCAATCCGGCCACCTACACCGGCGTGTTCGACCAGATCCGCGACCTGTTTTCGCGCACGCAGGAGGCGCGGGCGCGCGGTTACAAGCCCGGGCGGTTCTCGTTCAACGTCAAGGGCGGCCGCTGCGAGGTCTGCCGCGGCGACGGCCAGATCAAGATCGAGATGCACTTCCTGCCGGACGTGTACGTGCCGTGCGAGCAGTGCCACGGCAAGCGCTACAACCGCGAGACGCTCGAGGTGCGCTTCAAGGGCAAGACGATCGCGGA
>JAICJR010000009.1 GCA_025928345.1 Thermoleophilaceae bacterium
CGGGCCAGCTCCAGCGCGCCGCCGCGGGGGGCGAGGCACACATCGTGTACGCGAAGAGCCCGGGCGGCGTGATCGCCACAGCCCGGCGCACCGCCCGTTTCCGCAAGATCATCGACCGGTTGGCCGCGCCCGCCGGTGTCGACCCGAATGTGCTCGAGGGGATCGTGTTCCTCGAGAGCGCCGGCCGCCCGGACGTGATCGCGGGCAACGATCCCGCCGACGCGTCGGGGCTCACACAGATCCTGGCCGAGACCGGCAAGAACCTCCTCGGGATGCACGTGAACCTCGCGGCGAGCCGCCGGCTGACGAAGAAGATCGCGCGCGCGAAGACCGCGAAGCGCGTGCGCAAGCTCGAGGCGGCGCGGCGCAGGGTGGACGCGCGCTTCGACCCCGCGAAGGCGATCGCCGGCACCGTCCGCTACCTCACGATCGCCCGGCGCGCGCTCGGCCGCGCGGACCTCGCCGTGACCTCGTACCACATGGGCATCGGCAACCTCCAGAACGTCCTGCGCGACTACTCGCCGGGCACGAAGCCGAAGGATCTGAGCTACGTGCAGGTGTACTTCGACTCGACTCCGCTCCGCCACCGCGCCGCGTACAACCTGCTGTCGAGTTTCGGCGACGACTCGATGAACTACTACTGGAAGGTGCTCGCCGCGGAGCAGATCATGCGGCTGTACCGGACGAGGCCGGGGCGGCTCCAGCTGGTGTCGGCGCTCCAGAACGCGCGCGCCTCCGCGGAGGAGGTGCTGCATCCGCCCGGCAGCACGACCGAGTACGCGAGCCCCGCCACGATCGCGGCCGACGTTGCCGCGCGAAAGCTCGTCCCGGTGCCGAACAATCCGAAGCGCTACGCGTTCCGGATCGACCCGCTGCTCGGCCAGTTCGCCGCGCGGCTCCACCGCCGGCGCACGCTCTACATGCACCTGCGGCCCGAGGCGCTCGGCCTCCTGATCTACATGGCCACGGGCACGCGCGAGATCGGCGGCCCCGCCACGCCCCTGCTGGTGACGAGCGCGGTGCGCGACGAGCGCTACCAGCACCTCGTGGCCGCCGCCAACATCGAGGCCACGCACGGCTACTCGCTGCACACCACGGGCTTCACGTTCGACATCCGCCGTGCGTACTCGAGCCACCGCGAGGCGCTCGCCTTCCAGTTCATGCTCGACCGGTTGCAGGCGATGAACCTGATCGCGTGGGTGCGCGAGCCCGAGGCGATCCACGTGACGGTGTCGAGCGCGGCGCGTGTGCTCGAGCCGCTCCTGCCGTCGCGCGGCTAGACGCGCCGCTCGCGCGCGATCCGCTCGATCCGCTTGAGCTCCCCTGCGAGTGCCATCTTCGCGCTGAGAAGTGGCCCGGCCACGCGGCCGCCCGGAACCGTGAGTGCCTCCAGATGCGCGAAGCGGGTGCGCTCGCCCTCCGGCACGGCGGCCATGCCCGCCACCGCCAGCGGGGAGACCATCCAGCACCAGCCGGGCCTCAGCACCACGTCGAGCGGCTGCGGGCGCCGCATCATCGGCGGCGTGATCTGCACCCTCACGCGCTCGCCCTCGCGCGAGACCACGCGGGCGCGCCCGATGAAGAGCTCGATCCGCGGCACGGCGTTCTCGAAGTCGGTCGCCGCCGCCCACACGTCGTCGAACGGGGCGTCTAGCACCGCTTCCGCCACCGCGGCGCCGGGGATCGCCTCAGCGAGCACGCGCAGGCGGCGCACCGGGTCAAGCTCCACGCTCGGCCAGCTCGTCATGACCACTCCCTCCTGAAGCGGGCGCGGGCGCGGTGAAGGCGGGACTTCACCGTGCCCTCGGGCACGCGCAGGAGGTCGGCCACCTCCTGCTCGCCGAGTCCCTCGAGGTCGCGCAGCACCAGCACGGCACGCTGTTCGGGATCGAGGCGCTCGAGCTGATCGCGGATCTCGAGCCCGAGCTCGGGCGAGGCGGCGCCGCCGCGGCGCGCCTCCGGCACCTCATCCAGCGGCGTCTCCGTCCGGGCACGGCGGGCCACGCGCACGGCCTCGCGCGTGGCGATCGTCCGCACCCAGCCGCGGAGTGCGAGCGGCTGCTCGAGCCGGCGCAGGTTGCGCAGCACGGCGATGAGCGCCTCCTGGGCGGCGTCCTCGCCGTTCTGGAGGGCAATAGCTCCGCAGATCGTGCCGACAAATGGCATCAGCTCATCGACCAGGGCGGCCATGGCCATGGCATCGCCCCGCTGCGCAGCCCGTACGGTCGCCGCGAGCTCCTCGTCGGTCATCGGGTTCATCTCAAAGAGGCGTGGAACCTCGCGAAGGTTCCCGCCCTCTCCATATGTGCAGGCATCGTGAATGGAAAGGACTGAGGATGAGCGACAGGCTGACTGACTTCCTGCGCATGAACGTGATCGTCGTCGGGCTGGCGAACGTCGGTGTCGGCCTGTGGGCGCTGATCTCGCCGCACGGCTGGTACCGCACGTTCCCCGGACTCGGGCACCACTGGATCTCGGCGCTCGGCCCATATGACGAGCATCTGGCGCGGGACGCGGGGTCGGGGCTGCTCGCCGTGGGCGTGCTGCTCGTGTGGGCGGCGGTTGCGCCGAACGCGGGCCTGCTGCGGCCGGCGCTCGTGGCGTCGCTTCTGTTCAGCGTCCCGCACCTTGCCTACCACGTGGCCTCGGCCGACGATCTGCCGGCGGCCGACAACGTGGTGAACCTCGTGCTGCTGGTGCTCGCGGTCGCGTTTCCCGCGGCGCTGCTGTGGGCGTCGCGCCCGCGCGGCGAGGGCAGTCCGCGAGCGGCCATGGATGCGAACGGGATGCGGGTTCAGCCGGTGTCGCCCCGGGATGCGGGGCCGCTGCTGAGGCTCGTGTACCGCTACTCGCGCCGCCACTACGGCACGGTGCTCGGCGCGTTCGCTCCGACGAGCCATCATCCGGGCGTGCTGCGCGGCACGGTGGCGATGGAGCTTGCGCTCCAGCGCGGACGCGAGGTGGACTGGCGCCTGAAGGAGCTCGCGGCCACGCGCGCGGCCTCAATGGTGGGTTGCGAGTTCTGCATCGACTTCGGCTCTGCGCTGCTCGAGCACGCGGGCGCGCCGCCGGAGCAGATCGCCGAGCTGCCGCGCTGGCGGGAGAGCGATGCCTTCTCGGAGGTCGACCGGCTAGTGCTCGAGTACGCGGAGGCGCTCACGCGCACGCCCGTGGATGTGCCGGACGAGCTGTACGCCCAGCTCGCCGAGCACTTCAGCACCGCCCAGCTCGTCGAGCTGACCGCGGCGATCGCGTTCGAGAACAACCGCGCCCGGATGAACAACGCCTTCCGCATCGGATCGCAGGGCTTCGCCGCCCGCCCCGAGGCCCCCGTGGCAACGTTCTAATCAAGCCCGGCCCACTCGCGGCCGACTAATGCGCATATCGCGGGACAGTGGGAGCGATCTCGGCTACCGTGGACGGCGGACTCCCTTGCCGTGAGGATTTGATCGAAGCTATGACTGACTGCGGGGCGTCCGCGCCCGCCCGGGAACCCTTGCGGCCCAGCCGGCTCGCCGGCATCGGAGTGCTGCTCGCAGCGCTGATGGTGCTTGCGCTGCCCTCCGCGGCCTCGGCCTCCGCCCGCTTCCGCCCGTGCCCCGGCAGGCCCGACGTCCAGTGCGGGCGCGTGGTCGTGCCGTTCGACCAGACGGGCGTCGTCCGCGGTGCGCTCTCCCTGCATGTCGAGCGCATGCACACACACGGCTCGGCCAAGGGCGCGATGATCGCGCTGGCCGGCGGCCCGGGCCAGGCGGCCACGCCGTTCCTGTCCGACTTCCGCGTGACGCTCGATCCCGCTCTGCACGGCCGCGACCTCGTGGTGTTCGACCAGCGCGGCACGGGCAGGTCCGCGGAGCTGTTCTGCCCCGGGCTCGGCTCGCACAACCTGCCGGACCTCGGCGTGGGCCGCTGCGCCGCCCGGCTCGGCTCGATCCGCGGCTTCTTCTCCACCTCAGAGTCCGTGTCGGACCTCGAAGCTGTCCGTCGCGCGATCGGCGTGGACAAGATCGACCTGTACGGCGTGTCGTACGGGACGAAGGTCGCGCTCGACTACGCGATCCGCTACCCCCAGCACATCGACCGCCTGGTGCTCGACTCCGTGGTGATGCCGGGCGGGCTCGACCCGTGGGAGCTGAGCAGCTTCGCCGCGATACCGCGCCTGCTCGGGCAGGTGTGCGCGAAGAACGCCTGCCGCGGGATCACCAACGACCCTGCGGGGGATCTCGCCAGGCTCGTGAGCTCGCTCTCGACCCACCAGCCGCGCGGTTTCGTGGTGAACGGCCGCGGCCAGCTCAGGCGCGCGACGATCCGCCGCACGGCGATCCTGAACGTTCTGTTCGAGGGCGACTTCGACCCCGTGCTGCGGGCGGACTTCCCTGCCGCGGTGCAGGCGGCGCTGCACGGCGACGCCGCGCCGATGCTGCGGATGATGGCGGCCGTGAAGGGGTCCGAGAGCCTCTCCGGCGGCGACAGCGAGGCGCTGTTCGCGGCCACCTCGTGCGAGGACTCATCGCTGCCGTGGAATCCCGCCGCCTCGCCGGCGCAGCGCGTGGTGCAGGCGCGGGGGGACTTCGACCAGATCCCGTCCTCGAGCTACGCGCCGTTCGACCCCGCGACCGTGTTCAAGTTCAGCCTCGCGCCGTTCTGCGCGACGTGGCCGGAGGCGGGCCCGAACCCGCCGGTGGAGGAGAACCCGCTACCCAACGTCCCGACTCTGCTCCTCAGCGGCGACGACGACCTGCGCACGCCGCAGGAGGACGCGGCCAAGCTGGCGTCCGAGCTGCCGAACGGGACGCTCGTGCGCGTGCCGGCCACCGGCCACTCGGTGCTCGGCAGTGACCTCTCGAGCTGCTCCATCCGCGCGCTTCGCAACTTCTTCCGCGGGCAGCCGCAGAGGGTGTGCCCGAACAAGGGCGAGCTCCTGCCGCCGAGCCCGGTCCCGCCGCGGTCGCTGGGCAGCCTGCCGCGGGTGCGCGGCTTCTCGGCGCGAAACGGCCGCACGCTGCTCGCCGTGCGGCTCACCCTGGCCGACCTCTTCGAGCACGCTGTGGACGGGCTGGTCTTCTCCGGCTCGTTCGAGCCGATCGGCGGGCTGCGCGGCGGCTACTTCAATCTCACCTCGACGGCGCTGCGGATGCACAGCTACTCGTGGGTGCCGGGTGTCGCGCTCAGCGGGAAGGTGCCGCTGCAGGGAACGGCCACGATCAGGATCGGCGGCCGGGCGGCGTCTCACGGAACGCTGCGGATCACCGAGCGCGGCAGAGTGACCGGGCGACTCGGCGGCCACAAGATCTCAGGCCACTTCGCGAGCGCCAGTGCGGCGCAGGTGGCGGACGCGGCCAACCTCGCTCCGGACTGGCAGGAGAGCCTGCGCAGGTTCAGCCCGTTCGGAAGCGTTCTGTCGCCTACGGGTTAACGGCCTCCGACCTCCCACGCCCGGCTCATCTCGATGCGCCGCATGATGCTCGGGTGATCGCCCGTCAGCCCCTGCCACCAGCCGGGCGGGCTCGGGTCCGCGAGGCTCGTGGTGGAGAGGCGCTTGAAGAGGGCGGTGGCCGCGGCGGGATCCCGCGTAGCGCCGAGAGCGGTCCAGTCCGCCTCGGCCTCCATCCGGCTCGACACCGCGTTCTGGAGCGGTGAGCTGGCGAGCTGGAGCACCACGAACACGAGCAGCGCCAGCGGCACCGCCTCGGGCACGTAGAGGCCGCCTCGTCGGCGCGTTGCGAGCGCGATCAGGAAGGCGATCGGCAGCAGGAACACCGCCTGCCAGCCGAGGCCCTTCCAGATGTGCTCGTGTTTGAGGTGGCCGAGCTCGTGCGCGATCACCACGCGGACCTCGCGGCGCGGGAAGCCGAGCAGCGTGTCCCACAGGATCACCCGCCGCGTCGGGCCGAGGCCGACGGACTCCGCGTTGGGCGCGGTGGTGAACGTGTGGACCTCCTGCACCTTCACGGGGACGCTCGGCAGCTTCTCAACCTGCTCGAGGCCGCGGGCGTCGGCAAGCAGGCGCGCGTTGTGCAGCGGATGGACCGACGGGATGAGGAACGGCGAGATGAACGCAAGGAGAACGCCAACGCCGACGAGTGCCGGCACACCAGGAATCCACCAGCGGTTGCCGAGCAGCCCGGCGAAGCCCATCACGATCGCGATCACGAAGCAGATCGCGAGGAACGTGCCGCCGAGGCCGAAGAAGCTGTCGAGGATCCAGCTCACGTAGCCCTGGTGCGAGATGCCGTGGCGGCGCTCCCACCACAGCTCGGCCACTCCGAAGGGAAGCTGCGCGAGCCAGACGATGCCGAGGCCGAGCATGCCCAGCAGGAGGCCGGTGCCCACCCGCCCGGCCGCGGACTCGCGCGTGAAGCGGTTGCCGCGCAGGGCGTAGCCGATCAGCGCCAGGAGAAGCGCGACGAGCGACAGCACGTAGTCGATGCGCACGAAGCGCTCGTAGTTGCGGGCGCGGTGGAGCTGTGCGGGCGTGAAGTAGTCGGACGCGCGCAGGTGGGGGAGGTGCAGCCCGGATGGAACCGAGGTGTGCAGCAGCTGCGTGATTCCCCAGATCCACGCAGCGAGCAGGGCGAGCCCCAGCAGCGGCGTAGCTCGCCGCGCCGCGGCTGTCACGGAGCGCTGGAGGCGGCGGAAGGCGGCGCCGGACTGGCGAACGGGTAGCGGTCCGTGAGCAGCAGGAGGTAGGCGTAGAACTGGCCGGAGTAGCGGAGCGAGAACACCTGCGACTGACGCAGATTGCGCGGCATCCGGCCGGTGAAGAGCGCCGCGAACCAGCCGAGGAACGCCCCGAGGAACGCCACCCCGCCGACTGTGCTGGCCACCGCGAGCGCCGGGATCATGAGGATGATCCTGAAGCCGGTCTTCCAGCGGTTCTGAAGCGCCCGCGCGTCGATCTCGAGGTCTATGGGGTAGGTGCCCGGCGCACCGGTGAAGCCGGGAAACGGATTGGCTGCGATCAGGAAGAACGCGTTGAGGTGCGTGTAGTAGCGCACGAAGCGCGACAGGAAGCGGTGTGCCCAGTCCGGCAGGTGGCCGGTGAACAGAGCCGCGAACCAGCCGACGATCGCGCAGAGGTACGCGGGGATGGACCACAGGATCAGCCAGACGAAGTGCGGGATCACGAGCAGCAGGCGGAAGAACACGGTGAGTCGCGAGCGCGTCATGTCGTCGTCGGCCGTCGTGAGCCTCACGGGGTGGTAGGGGGCCGACCCCGGCGTGGGCGCCACGAACGGGTCAGCGTTCGGGTAGCGGTCAGTGACGAGTAGCGCGTAAGCGTGCGTCTGCGCCGAGTAGCGCAGGGCGTAGAGGTTCAAATCGCGCAGGCCCTCTGGCATGCGCCCGGTGAAGAGGCACGCCCACCAGGCCAGGAACGCGTTGGTCCAGAGCACGCCGCCGGAGTTCGAGTAGCCGCTGCGGCTTCCCCCCACGAATGCGGCGTCGAGGATGAACGCCGGGAGCCCGAGGATCAGCCGGAAGCCCGTCTTCCAGCGGTTCTGCATGTCGGGCGCGTCCGGCAGCTGCAGGTCGACGGGATAGGAGCCTGGACGGCCCACGAAGTCCGGGAACGGATTGGCGGTGAGCGACACGTACGCGCTGATGTGCGTCGTGTACCGCACGTACGCGGTGAGGAAGTTGTGGCAGAAGACCGGCGAGCGCCCGCGAAACAGCGTGGCGAACCAGTTGAAGATCGCCACGAAGAACACGCCGATCGTCCAGAAGGAGAACCAAACGAAGTGCGGGATCGCGAGCAGCAGTCGGAAGAAGACGGTGAGCCTTGATCGTTCAAGGCCTGCCTCGTTAGTGAGCTGAACCGGGTGCTCGTACATAGCGGGCCTCCTAGGTACCGATCGAGAACATCGCTTCGAGGTCGTGTTGCGAGAACACCTCGAAGGCAACCATCGTGTACGTCTTCACGATCCCGGGCAGGCGCGCGAGCTTGCTCGTGATCACCTCCGCCAGCTGCTCCTGCTGATCCACCCGGATCACGGCCACGAAGTCCCACTCGCCGGTTACCGACCAGGCCTCGCTGACGCCCTCCACCTCCGCGAGCCGGCTGCCGAGCACCTTGAGCGCGTCACGCTCCGCGCTGATCAGGACCACGCCGTGGGTCATGGGCCAATCCTATGGAGCGAGTCGGCCGATCGCCCAGCCACCCTCGCGCGGGGTGTAGACGAGCCTGTCGTGCAGGCGGTCGCTGCGGTGCTGCCAGAACTCGTAGCGCTCCGGCCGCACGCGGATGCCGCCCCAGTGCTCGGGCAGCGGCAGCTCGCCGCTCTCGTGCAGCGCGGTGAGCTCCGCCACGAGCCGCTCGAGCTCGGCGCGGCTCTCCACTGGCTGGCTCTGCGGCGAGGCGAGCGCGCTGAGCTGGCTGCCGCGCGGGCGGCTGCGGATGTACACGGACGACTCCTCGGCACCGAGCCGCTCCGCCGGCCCCTCGATCCGCACCTGCCGGCCGAGCACCGTCCAGTGGAACAGCAGCGCGGCGCGCGGATTTGCCAAGAGCTCCTGGCCCTTGCGGCTCTCGTAGTTCGTGTAGAAGACGAAGCCGCGCTCGTCGAAGTGCTTCATCAGCACCATGCGCACCGACGGCGCCGCGTCCGGCGTGGCGGTGGCCACGGCCATCGCCTCTGGGCCCTCGATGCCGGCGTCGCCCGCCTCCCGGAACCAGGCGGCGAACTGCTTCAGAGGATCTGGGTCGGCGTCCTCCTCGCGCAGCGGCTTGATGCTGTCGTCCACGCGCGGGAGGCTAATTCACGCGACGGCGTACGATGCCGCGATGCCGCTCGAGCCCGGACTCACGCGCGACGACGAGTTCACCGTGGAGGGACGCCTCATCACGGACGTCGGCGGCACGCTCCGCGCGCCCGTGCTCTCCACGCCCGGGATGATCTCGATGATGGAGCGCAACTGCTCGATCCTCGCGCGCGATCACCTGCCCGAGGACAAGGGCACGGTGGGCTTCGAGGTGTGCATAAAGCACGTGGCGGGCGCGCCGGAGGGCGCGAGCTGCACGGTGCACGCGAAGCTCACAGACGTGATCGAGGACCGCAAGCTCCGCTTCGAAGTGGAGGTCAAACAGGACGGCAGAACGCTCGGCGTAGGAACCCACGAGCGCCGCGTGATCGACCTGGCGGCGCACGCCGCTCAAATGGAACGCTGATACGAGCGGAACGCGCGCGTTGCGAACAGCAGAGCAGCAGCCAGAAGCGCCAGCAAAAACCCGGTTCGCGAGGCGACGAAGCCCCAATCCGTGTGCTTCATCGCCGCCGAGCGGCCCGCTTCCACCGCCCAGTTGAGCGGGTTGTAGTTCGCTATTCCGCGGATCCAGCCGGGCACGAGGTTGAGCTGCATGAACGCGCCTGAGAGGAACGTGAGCGGCAGGAGCAGGAACTGCATCAGCGCGATCAGCGTCTCCTCCTTGCGCACGTACAGCGCCACGCCGTAGGACCACGCCGTGGTGGCGGCCGCGAGCAGCACCGCAAGGAAGATCATCACCACCACGCCGCCAACGCCGTTGCGGTAGTGCGCACCGGTGATCAGCGCGAGTACGACGATGATGATGGACTGCACGATCACGGCTATCGAGCCCTGCACCATCCGGCCGGCGACCAGCGCGACGCGGTGCACGGGGGAGATGAGGAAGCGGTCGATCACGCCGCGGTTGAGGTCGTCGATCACGGGCATGCCGCCCCAGCCCGCGCCGAAGAACGCGGTCATCACCAGCACCCCGGGCGTGAGGAACTCGATGTACGAGCCGCCCTGGAAGCCCGGGATCTGCACCACCCGCTTGAACAGCGCGCCGTAGAGCAGCAGCCAGATGATCGGCTGCACCAGGGTGACGGCGATCCACGCCGGCTGGCGCCCCAGCGCACGCAGGTGGCGCACGGTCATGTACCAGGAGTGTCTGAGGGTGACCGTCATCGGGTCTTCTCCTCTGCCTCGGCCTCCGCCTTGTCGAAGGTGCGGCCCGTGTAGCGCAGGTAGACGTCGTCGAGCGAGGGCCGGGCAACGCTCACCGAGGCCACGTCGATGCCGCGCGACTCGAGCGCCTGAAGCACCACCGGCACCGCGCGGGCGCCATCATCCGCGCGGGCGTGCAGCGTCCGCCCGTCCACCGCCACCTCGCGGATGCCGCCCAGCTCCTCGAGCGCGCCGGTCACGTGGCCGTTGCCCTCGGCATGCGCCAGCTCGACGTGGATGGCGTCGCCGCGCAGGTCTGCTTTCAGTGCCTCCGGCGCGCCTTCCGCGACCACGTTTCCGCGGTCCACGATCGCGAGCTGCGACGCGAGGTTGTCGGCCTCCTCGAGGTAGTGCGTGGTGAGCAGGATGGTCAGGCCCTGGTCGTTGGCCAGACGCGAGATCTCCGTCCACATGTCGGCGCGCACCTCCGGGTCGAGCCCGGTGGTGGGCTCGTCCAGAAACAGCACGCTGGGCTGGTTGATGAGCGCCATCGCCACGTGCAGACGGCGCTCCATGCCGCCGGAGTAGCCGCGCGCGATGCGATCGGCAGCGTCGTTGAGCGCGAAGCGATCGAGCAGCTCGGAGATGCGGGCCTCGAGGTCGCGCCCGCGCAGCCCGTACACCTGGCCCTGGAGGCGCATGTTCTCGCGGCCAGTGGCCTCGCGGTCGACCGTTGTTCCCTGCTGCACGACTCCGATATTGCGGCGCACCATCTCTGCCTGTGAGGCGACATCGAAACCGGCCACGGTGGCGCTGCCGGAATCGGCGCGCGACAGCGTGGTGAGGATCTTCACGGTCGTGGACTTGCCGGCGCCATTGGGGCCGAGCAGGCCGAAGACCGTGCCCTGCTGCACGCTGAAGCTGAGCCCGTTCAGGGCCTTGACGTCGCCCCCATATGTCTTGACGAGGTCATGCGCCTCGATTGCTTGCGCCATGGCCAGCCGACGATAGTGCGCTAAGCGGCGGGAGCCGCGGCCGGCGGCCGGCTCACTCGCACCTCTTCGCCGGCTCCGCAGATGGCGCCGCCCGGACAGCCCTCAGCGTGGAACGGCTCAGCCTTGCGGCGCTCGAGTCCCGCGAGCGACACCAGGCCGCCGATGATCGCCAGCACACCCGCGATCCCGATGCCCAGGTGGAACGCCTTCACCGCGGCGTCCTCGAGCGCCGCGTGCATCTGCGCGCGGTCCACCGGGGCGGCGGCGCTCGCATTCGTGACGAGCGTGCGCTTCTTCATCAGCGCCACCGCGTCCCGCGTCTGCGGATGGAGTTGCGCCGGTAGACGAGCGTCGAGCGTGCTCGCGAACTGCGCGGCGCAGACGGCCCCCACCACCGCCACCGCGAGGAGCCCTGCCACGCGCGCGACGGCGTTGTTCACGCCGGACGCGATGCCCGAGTGATGCGGCGGCGCGCCCGCCAGCACGGCCGCGGTGAGCGGCGCCACCGTCATCGACAGCCCGAGGCCGAAGACCACCACGCCCGGGAGCACGTCGGGCACGTAGCTGCCGCTCGCATCGATCCGGATCATGAGCAGCAGACCGATCCCCGCCACGACCGGCCCGAAGCCCATGAAGAGCCGCGGCCCGATCCGGTCCGCCAGCGCTCCGAAGCGGCGCGAGAGGAAGAACGTGAGAACCGTCAGCGGCAGGAGTGACAGCCCCGCCTCGAGCGCGCTGTAGCCCGCCGCCTCCTGGAGGAACAGCGCGAGCAGGAAGGTGGCCGCGCTGAGGCCCGCATAGAGCGCGAACGTGGTGATGTTGCCGACGGTGAAGTTGCGCCGGCCGAACAGCGACAGCGGCAGCATCGGATCGCGCGTGTGACCCTCCCACCACACGAACAGCCCGAGCAGCGCAAGTCCGAGGACGAGGGGGACGGACACCACGGGCGACGACCAGCCTCGGGTTGGCTGCTCGATGAGCGCGAGTACGGGTCCCGCCAGCCCGAGCGCGGCGAGAAGCGCGCCAACCGCGTCCACGCGCACGCCCTTCATCCGCTCGCCGGGCGGGGCGTAGCGCAGCAGCCAGAGCGTCAGCAGGACGGGAATGACGTTGATCGCGAACACCCAGCGCCACGAGGCGATGCCGATGAGGATGCCGCCGCCGAGTGGCCCGATCACCGTGGCGATCGCGGTCCACGCCGTCCACGAGCCGATCGCCGCACCACGCTCGTCCTCGTCGAAGGTGTCCATGATCAGAGCGAGCGTGTTCGGCACGAGCATCGCGCCCGCGATGCCCTGGAGCGCGCGCGCCACGACGAGCAAGCTGGCGGACGGCGCGACCGCGCACAGCAGCGAGAACCCGCCGAACGTGGCCACGCCGATCGCGAACACCCTGCGGCGGCCAAAGAGGTCGCCGAACGACCCGCCCACGAGGATCAGCGCCGACAGTGTGAGCAGGTAGCCCGCGACCACCCACTGCTGCTCGGCGAGCCCGGCGTGCAGGCCCTCGCGGATCGCCGGCAGCGCGACGTTCACCACGGTGCCGTCGAGGAACACCGTGCCGGAGCCGAGGATGCAGGCGACGAGCGTGAGGCGCTTGTTGGGAGCGGGGCCGGCGCGAAGCACGCCGGCGATGGAGGCCACGGAGCGGCTAGCCGCCGCCGTCCGCCTTGGCCCAGTCCTCGCGCGGGTTGCGGATGGGCGTGACGGTGCGCTCGATCTGGTCGCGCAGGTGCTCGAAGCGGGGCGGCAGCACGAGCTTCTCGCCTAGGTGCGCCGGGTCCTCGTCGGTGGCGAAGCCCGGGCCCAGCGTTGCGATCTCGAACAGCACGCCGCTCGGCTCGCGGAAGTAGATCGACAGGAACCAGAAGCGGTCGATGATCTGCGTGGGGTGTGCCTCGCTCTGTGCCACGCGCTTCTGCCATGCGTCGTGCTCGTCCATCTCGTCCGCCCACGCCACGTGGTGCACCGTGCCCGCGCCCTGGAGGCCGCGCTCGGTGGACTGGTCGTACACGAAGAAGGAGCCGCGCTTGTCGCCGCGCACCTCCCAGCTCGCGTCGCCGGTGGGGGAGAAGCCGAGCGTCTCCTCGAGCAGCTTGCGGCTGCGCTCGGGGTCGTTGGTGTAGGCGCGCACGCCGTCGAACCCCTGGATCGCGAGCTCCGCCGGGATCTCGGGATGCTCGGCCACCAGAGCATCGTCCTCCGTCTCGAGCGCGTGCAGCTCGAGCCCGAGCCCCTCGGGATCCTCGAACACGAGCGAGTCGCCGGAGAGACTGGCGTCCACGCCGTTCGCGGTGAGCCGCTCCTCCCAGAACGTGAGCGCCTCGTTGGACGCCACGCGGAACACCACGCGGTGCACCATCCCGGCGCCTGCGCGGCCGCGCGGAGCGCCTGGATATTCGAAGAAGGTGATGTCCGAGCCGGGCGAGCCCTTCTCGTCGGCGTAGAAGAGGTGGTAGACGGTCGGGTCGTCCTGGTTGACCGTCTTCTTGACCATGCGCAGGCCCAGCACGCGCGCGTAGAAGTCGACGTTGCCCGGCGCATCGCCCGTGATCGCCGTTACGTGGTGAATGCCTTCGAGCTTCATCGATCTGGCTCCTCGGTAGGGGACGCGCGCGCTGCGACGGACGATAGCGCTGGTGCTCAGTCGCGCAAGATCGCGGCGACCACGCCCGCCACGGCCACGCTCGCGATGGCGATCGCGCTGGCGCCGACGGCGAAGACCGTGTGCGCGCTCACGAAGTCGAACGCGCGCGCGGGCGCCACGGCTGCCACCACGATGGCGAGGACCACGAGCAGCGCGATGAGGGTCGCGACTGCCGCGCGCGCGTGCACGCGTGCGAGCAGCCTGCCGGCCGCGCGCCTGCCACTCCGAGCGGGCCAGCGGGCGTCCGCGAAGCGCAGCGCCGCCACGGCGAGCGATGTCCACGCGCCCGCCACGAGGAAGCCGCCGAGCACGTCGCTCGGGTAATGCCAGCCGAGCACGAGGAACGAGTACGACACCGCGATCGCGAACAGGGCCCCGATTGCCGCCACGTACGGACGGGTGCGCGGGGACGCCACGAGGATCGCGCACAGCGCGAGCGCCATCGCGGCTGTGCCGTGGCCGCTCGGAAACGAGGCGTCCGCGATCTGGCGTAGCCCGAGCAGTGAGTCGTAGCGCGGCGCCGCGAGGAGCGGCTTGAGGATGCGGTCGGTAGTCACGGCCGAGCCCACCAGGATCACGAGCACCGCCAGCGCCACCCGCGCGCGCCCGCGCGCAAGCGCGAGGCCGATGAGCACCGCGCCGATCAGGGCGTACGGCGCCGGGTCCGCCACGTGGGCGATGTCGGTGATGACGTTGTAGATCGACTCGCGGTCGAGCGACACGAAGTCGTGCAGCGTGACCGCGTCGGCGTGGTGAAGCGCGTGCACGTCGAACGCGAGCACGCGCGCAAGCGCGATGCCCGCGGCGGCAACCAGGACGCCGATCAGGGGAGCACGCACCGACCTTGTCATGCATCCAAGTTAGCCGGATATCCGCTCAGCTCCTGGCGGTTAACCGCACGCGCGAAAACAAGCTGGCCCCATGTGATGGAAAGGCCTGACGGGCGAACCTTTCGACACCCCAGCTGTTCAGACCCGTTTCGCTCCCCAGCACTCCAGGAGATCCCCAATGAACAACCCGGTACTCGCCACAGTCCAGATCCCCACCGACGTAGCGTCGCTGCGCTCGAGCATCGCCGGCGACGTGTACGTGCCCGGCGACGAGGGCTACGACGAGGCGCGCCTCGCCTGGAACCTCTACGTCGACCAGCACCCGTCCGTGATCGCCATGCCGGAGTCCGCGATCGACGTGGTCAAGGCGGTGCGCTTCGCCCGCGCCGAGGGCCTCCGCGTGGCCCCGCAGGGCACGGGCCACGGCGCCACCGCCGTCGAGAGCCTCGAGGGAGCGATGCTCCTCAAGACCACGCGCATGCGCCGCGTGGAGATCTATCCCGCCAGCCGCACAGCTCGCGCCGAGGCCGGAGCCGAGTGGCAGGACGTGACAATCCCGGCCGCGGAGCACGGCCTGGCCGCGCTCGCCGGCTCGTCGCCTGACGTCGGCGTGATGGGTTACACGCTCGGTGGCGGCATGGGCTGGCTCGCCCGCCGCTACGGCCTGGCCGCCAACAGCGTGACGGCCGTCGAGATGGTCACCCCTGACGGCCGCCTCGTGCGCGCCGACGCCTACAACGAGCCGGACCTGCTGTGGGCGGTCCGCGGGGGCGGCGGCCAGGTGGGCATCGTCACCGCGATCGAGTTCACGCTCTACCCGGTGCGCGAGGCCTATGCCGGCACGCTGTTCTTCCCGCTCGAGCGCGCTTCCGAGGTGCTGCACGCGTGGCGCGATTGGACGGACACCGTGCCGGACGAGGTCACCTCCGTCGGCCGCATACTCCAGTTCCCGCCGATCCCGGACCTGCCCGACTTCCTGCGCGGCAAGCAGTTCGTCGTGGTGGAGGCCGCCTACCTCGGCGACGAGTTCGAGGGCGCCGAGCTGATCCGTCCGCTGCGCGAGCTCGGTCCGGACATGGACACCTTCGCCATGATCCCGGCCCCGGCGCTGCAGGACCTCCACATGGATCCGCCGCAGCCGGTGCCCGGCCAGGGCGACGGCACCTACCTGACGGACTTCACGCCAGGCGCGATCGACGCCCTCGTGGCCACCGCTGGCGCGGGTTCGGGCTCGCCGCTCCTGAGCGTCGAGGTGCGTCATTGCGGCGGCGCGATGGCCACCGGAGGCGGCAACGGCGCGCAGACGAACACGGACGCCAGGTTCATGCTCTTCGGCGTCGGCCTCACGCCCACCGAGGAGATGGCCGAGGCCGTGCGCTCGCACGTGCGCGTGCTGCTCGACACGCTCGCCCCGTGGCGCGCCGAGTACGACTACTACAACCTCCGCGAGGAGGCGGCCGGTGCCGACGAGGTGCTTCCCGCCGAGTCCTACCGCCGTCTGCGCGAGATCAAGGCGCGCTACGACGCCGGCGAGATGATCGTCACCTCGCACCCCGTGAGGCCCGCCAGGTAGGGAGCCTGGGTGAACAGCCGCCCCCACGTGCCTGAGTTGGCGCGCGGGGGCGGCTTCTTTTTGTGCCAGGCGGGGTACATCCGGACCGCCCCATGGGGGATTCCATCTATACCGGGAGGTAGGTATGCGCCATCGACGGCGATTGGTGCTGGTGGCGGCGGTCGTGGCTGTGGCTGCGACGTCGCTCTTTGCATCTCCGGCTCTTGCCAGCTCGGGAGCGACCGCGCACGCGGCTCGTGGCTCGAACCTGAAGGTCTCGATTGCGATCGAGCGCTTCGCTCGGACGAGCAAGGGGAAGACGGTCGCGCGCGGCATTGCGCTGGCGCGGCTCAACGACTACACGGGTAAGTCCACGACGATCAAGGCGCCCGTGTTGCTGCGCGTGAGCCGCAGCGGCAGCTGCCGGATCCTCACGCTCACGCTCGACAAGCTCCACCTGACGCTGCTCGGGCTGAACGTGGATCTCACGAAGGTCAACCTGACCGTGACCGGTCAGGCACGTGGGGGAGTGCTCGGCTCGCTGTTCTGCAAGCTCGCGCGGGCGAAGGTGTCGACGGCTCGCGTGTCGGCGATCCATGCGTTGAACGCGCGGCTGCGCCATCACACGCTGCATCCGCTCGGCTTCACGGTGCCGCTCTCGCCGAAGGCCACGACGAGCCAGGCGGTGGCGTGTCCGGTGCTCAACCTGATCCTCGGGCCGCTGAACCTGGATCTGCTCGGGCTCGTGGTTGACCTGAACCGGGTGACGCTGACGGTCACCGCAACACCGGGAGGCGGCGCGCTGGGCGACCTGTTCTGCTCGCTGTCGCACTAGCCGCAGCGTTCTAGAACGGCAGCAATAAAGGGCTGTTCAGGCGGACTGGCAGATTCTGCAGTCGGTATCCGACTTCATTTTCTGCCACTTCGCCCGGGCGGCCCTTATTGCTGCAGTTTGGGGGCATGGCAGAAAGTGTCCTGCCAATGTCATTGCGGACACACGGGCGAGGGGCCATGATGCGTTCATGGACCCCTCGCGCCGTGTCGTTCTCGTCGCCTTCGACGGTCTCCAGTCACTCGACCTGATCGGACCGAACGAGGTGTTCGCCGTCGCGGCGCGCCTCGTGCCGGGCTCGTACTCGGTCGAGATCGTGGCCCCGCGGCGCAGCTTCCGCAGCTGGAGCGGCGTGCGGATGGAGGCCGACAAGACGCTCGCGGGCTGCCGCGGCGCGATCGACACGCTCATCGTGGCCGGCGGCGACGGAGCGCGCGAAGCGCAGGAGGACGAGCGCCTCATCGCGTGGCTCGGGCGCGCCGCTCCCCGAGCACGGCGGGTGGCATCGGTTTGCACCGGCGCCTTTCTGCTCGCGCGCGCCGGCCTGCTCGACGGGCACGAGGCCACCACGCACTGGTCCTCGTGCGCGGCGCTCGCCCGCCTCTATCCGTCGGTGCGCGTGCAGAAGGACCCGATCTTCGTGCGCTCCGGCAACGTCTACACGTCCGCCGGCGTGACCGCGGGCATCGACCTCGCCCTCGCTCTCGTGGAGGAGGACCTCGGGCCGAAGGTGGCGCGCGATGTGGCGCGCTGGCTCGTGCTGTTCCTGCGGCGCCCGGGCGGGCAGTCTCAGTTCAGCGCCGCTCTCGCCGGTCAGCGCGCGGAGCGCGAGCCGCTGCGCGAGCTGCAGGCCTGGATGGTCGACCACCTCGACGCGGATCTGAGCGTGCCGGCACTCGCCGAGCGCGCGTACATGAGCCCGCGCAACTTCGCGCGCGCGTTCAAGCGCGAGGTGGGCATGACGCCGGCCGCGTACGTGGAGACGCTGCGCGTGGAGCGTGCGCGCACGCTGCTCGAGACCGCGGGCGAGGCCGTGGAGCAGGTCGCGCTGCGATGCGGCTTCGGCACCGTCGAGACGATGCGGCGGGTGTTCCGCCGCAGGCTCGGGGTGAGCCCGGGCGACTACCGCGAACGGTTCCAGAGGAGGGCCGCCTGATGAAGATCGCGATTCCGATTTACGACCGCTTCACCGCCCTCGACGCCGTGGGTCCGTACGAGGTGCTCTCGCGGCTGCCGGGCGCGACGGTGCATTTCGTGGCGGTCGAGCCCGGCATGAAGCGGACGGAGACCGGCATGCTCGGGCTCTCGGCCGACCTTGCGCTGGAGGACCTTCCGGATCCCGAGATCGTGGTTGTGCCCGGCGGCTATGGCACGCGGGCGCTGATCGACGACGAGCGCCTCGTGGGCTGGATCCGGCAGGCGCATGAGACGTCGCAGTGGACCACGTCGGTTTGCACCGGCGCCCTCCTGCTGGCGGCGGCGGGCATCCTCGACGGCCTCGAGGCGACCACGCACTGGCTCGAGTACGACCTGCTCGAGCGCCTCGGCGCGCGCCCGGTCCCGCGGCGCGTGGTGCGCCAGGGCAAGGTGATCACCGCTGCGGGCGTGTCCGCGGGCATCGACATGGCGCTCGTGCTCGCTGCCGAGATCGCCGGGCCTGACGTGGCCAAGGCGATCCAGCTCGGCATCGAATACGACCCGCAGCCGCCGTTCGACGCGGGCTCGCCGGACAAGGCGGGGCCGGACATCGTCGACCTGGTGACGAACTCGGAGCGCCGCGAGCAGGCGGCTATGGGTGCTGCCTCGTAGCCGCTAGTAGCCGACCGGGTGCCGCACGACGAATCCGGCGCCTGAGCGCGGTGTGCTCTTCCAGCGGCTGCCGCCGCCACCGCCGGTGTCGAAGCGGCGGCCGTCGATCGTCATCCAGGCATGACCCGAGTTGGCGTAGATGGTCACGTGCGAGCCGGGCCCGGGAGCGCCGTAGCTCTCGAGCGCCGTGGAGTCCTCGGGCGCGCTGAGCAGGCCGCCGGCGTGGAGCACGTAGCTCACGGAGCCGGAGCAGTCGTACCCGCTCGCCACGAAGCTGCCGTGGCCGCCGCCCCACACGTAGGGCAGGTTGGCGATGTGGTCGGCGCCCGCGATCATCCGGGCGATCACGCTGCTCGTGCCCGACGAGTCCGAGCCGCTGCCCGAGGACGAGCTGTGGCGCTCGTGGAGCGGGGTGGAGGGCGCGGCGATGCCGAGCGCCTCGGCGGTGGCGGGTCCCACCACGCCGTCGGTGGTGAGGCCGTGCGCCGCCTGGAAGTGCTTCACGGCGTCCGCGGTCTGCGGGCCGAACACGCCGTCGGCCGGGATGCCGAGCGCCTTCTGCACGTCGGACACCGAGCCGCTGCCGGAGTCGCTGCTGCCGCTCGATGCGTGCGCGTGATGCGCGTGCGCCTCACGTAGTGGCGAGGCTGGGGCGGAGAGCCCGAGCGCCTGGGCCGTGGCGGGCCCGACGATGCCGTCGACGGTGAGGCCGTGGGCGGCCTGGAAGCTCCTCACCGCATGGGCCGTCTGAGGGCCGAACACGCCGTCCGCCGAGATGCCGAGCTTGGACTGCACGGCGCTCACCGTGGCGGAGCCGGTGCTCGAGGCGGTGGCGGTGGTGGCGGTCGCGAGGCCGAGCGAGCCGAGCGTCTGCGGGCCGACGATGCCGTCGACCGTCAGGCCGTGTGCGCGCTGGTAGCTCCGCACAGCGGCGCGGGTCTCGGGACCCCAGATGCCATCGGCCGCGATGCCGAGCGCGCGCTGCACGCTCGTTACGCTGGCGCCCTGGACGTGCACGGTGGCGGTTGAGCTGTCGGCCGTGGCGACGCCGGTGGCGGCGGGGAACACGGCGGCCGCGGCGATCGCCATCCCGCCTGCGCGACGGACGGGCTTGCGGTTCGCGCGCGCCTGCTCGAGGGCGCGGCGGCGGTGCTGCGAGCGCAGGAGGGACTTCTCCCACAGCTCGAGCGAGGTGAGGTCACGCGGCTCGAAGGCCGGCAGGAGGCCCATGGCCTGAGCCTCGGGGATACGGACGCTTCGCTCGACCTTGGCGTGCGCGCGTGCACGCGCGCCGGGCCGGCGGCGGTGGCGGGAGCGCTTCAGCGAGTCCCGCCAAAGCTCGGGATTCGAGAGGTCACGGAAGTCGGTGGGCATGCTCAATCCTTGTGTTCCGGCGCCTACGAGGTGAGCTGACGGGCTCGCGCTAGAACACTCGCGCTATGCCGCACCTGCGGCGATTCGCCCCTGCGGCCTTCCAGACCGCTATTGGTTCCCCCGTTCCCCACGAAACTGGTTCGTGAGGACTCGGCGCATTTGTCGCGGGGCATTCAAGCACAATTTGCAGGAACTTTTGCTAAAGGAGGGATAACGCCGGTAACCCCGACGGGATAACGGCTGTCCCCTCAGCGGTGTGCCGAATTGTCGCTATGAGCGAAAATCGAGTTCTCGAGCACGTAGAGAGCGGCGAGCGCGGCAAAGATGATGACGCTTGCGGTGGGGCTCGCGAACGCGATCAGCGTGCCGGTGAGATAGAGCGGCACGCCCGGCTTGAAGCTGCGCGTGATGCCCGCGACCGTCCGCGGATTCGCGTCCGCGCGGAGCAGCCGGCCGAAGCGCACGACGTACGCCCAGAGCAGGCCATAGGCCGCCGCCATAAACGTGCACGTGAAGCCGTACGCGAGCGCGGCGTCGCGAGCATCGGCGCCTCCCTCCCGGATGTGCTCGGCCACGAGCTGCGTGGGGAAGGGGATGAACGCCACCACCATCAGGAAGAAGAGGTTGATGAGCAGGAGGCGGCGATCGACGTGGGCCACCTGGTCGATCACGGTGTGGTGGTTCACCCAGATGATCCCGATGGTGGTGAAGCTGGTGGCGTAGGCGACGTAGCTCGGCCAGATGTGGACGAGCTGCTTTCCAAGCGGTGAACCGGTGGCGCGGACGTCCAGGATGAGGAGTGTGGCGGCGATGGCGAGGACGCCGTCGCTGAAGGCCGCGAGTCTCGTTGTGGGCACGCGAAAAAGCTAGCCGGACTCGCGGATCCTCTGGCGAAGGTCCTCGCGCTCCTGGCGGAGCTTCTCCACCGCGACAGTCGTGAAGTACGCGAGGCGCATATTGGTCACGTCGAGTGCGAGCTCTTCATCGATCCCGAGGAGGTCGGCGACTTGGGCGACCGCGGCCTCGTGATCGCGGGAGTTCGCCACCAGGTCCATCACTTCGGCACGCCGCTCCGCGGCGGCGATTCGTGCCTCCACGAGGGCGAGCCGCCGGGCGTAGGCATCCGCGCGCAACGCCGCGGGCGCATATTCGCCGAGCGCGCGCTCGAGTTCGGCCGAGTCGACACCGTGATCGCGGAGTATCCGTGCGGCCACTCCGTCGCCTTCGAGAACCAGCCCGAGCGCGAGGTGGACCGGAGTGATGATGCTGTGGTTCAGGGCCGCGGACTGTTCGAGGGAGAGCTCGAGCACTTTCTTCGCGCCGGGGGTGAAGGGAATCTGGCCGCTGAGGGTCTCGTCCCCGCGAGGGACCAGCTCCAGCACCTCCGCGCGCGCGTTCTCGAGCGAAAGGCCACGCGCTTGAAGCACCGGCAGGACGTCGTCTTCCTGCCGTATGACACCGAGCAGCAGGTGCTCGGTGCCGATATGCATGTGGGCGAGAAGGCGTGCCTCCTCCTGTGCGAGGACCACGACCTGCCGCGCACCTTCGGTGAAGCGCTCGAACACCTCATTCCCAGCCTACGCGCGTCTGGCCGCGGCGGCCTTCAGCGCTGCGTACGCGCCCTCGCTCAGCTCGCGCACGATCTGCGCGGCCGGCTTCTCTTCGGCGAGATTGTGCGTCTGGCCGGCCCAGAGGTTGAAGCCGTCGGGGTCCTCGCGCTTGCGGGCCTCGGCGCGCATGGGGGAGGTGGCGTAGTTGACGTGCGGGTAGGCGCGGATCGCGTGCGCGTCGTGTTCGCGCATGAAGCGGTTCTCGATTCCGCGCGCGAGGCGGCCGCTGAAGGCACGGGTGAGGCCGGTGGGCGCCTCCTCTGCCAGCGCGCGGCGGTGCGCCGGGTTGGTGGCCGCCTCCGGCGCGAGCATGAACGCGCTGCCGAGCTGGGCGGCCGCCGCGCCCGCGGCGAGCACCGCGGCCAAGGCGGCCGCGTCCGTGATGCCGCCGCTGGCCACGAGCGGAAGGTCGACGTCCGAGCTGTCCACGAGCCGCAGCAGCGCGAGGGTGCTGAGACCCTCGCCACCGCCCGGCGGATCGTCGAAGGTGCCGCGATGGCCGCCGGCCTCAACGCCCTGGAGCACGAGCGCATCGGCGCCCGCGTCGCGCGCGGTGCGGGCCTCCGCCACGGAGGTGACCGTCATCCACACCTCGCTGCTAAGCGACGCCACGATCTCGCGCGAGGGACAGCCGAACGTGAATGACACGACGGCCGGCGCCTCCGCGCGCACGATCTCGAGCTTCTCCTCCCACGCGTCGTCGTCGTAGCGGGGCTCGCCGGCGTCAGGGCCGAGCCGCGCGACGAACGCGCTCAGCGCCTCCTCGTCCACATCGGCCGCGCCCGGCACGAACAGGTTGACCCCGAACGGAGCGTCTGTGGCGGCGCGCACCGCGGCGATGTCCTCTCGCAGCCGCTCCGGACTGAGGTACCCCGCCGCAACGAAGCCGAGCCCGCCCGCGCCGCTCACCGCTGCGGCGAGCTCGGGCGTGGATGGCCCGCCCGCCATGGGCGCCTGGACGATCGGATGCTCTAGCCGCTTGAGGATCACGGTGGGAAGAGGGGCTGAGGTTAACCCCCGCTCGAACATGCCAGGCCTCTGGGTGTGCACACGAGGCCGGGACTGCGATGTTCTGCACATGTGGTCGAGGCTTTTCGGCAAGCAGGCGTGGGAGGAGGCGATCTTCCTGCTGTCGGCGGCGCCGCTAGGCACGCTCTGGTTCTCGATCCTCGTCACCGCGTGGTCGCTGGGGCTCGGCCTGCTGGTCACGCCGCTCGTGATTCCGATCGCGCTGGGCATGCCGTTCCTGATCACCGCATCGGCCGGCCTCGAGGCGGCGCTGGCGCGCAGGCTGATCGGCACGCGCGTGTATCCGCCGCACGCCGCGTTCCTGCGCGGGGGCTTCTGGCGCCGGGCGTTCGGCTGGCTCACCGAGCCGGCGATGTGGCGCGCGCAGGCCTACCTGCTGCTCCGCTTCGTGCTCGGCTTCCCGTTCGCGATCGGGATGGGAACGCTGCTCGGCCTCTCGATCGGTGGCCTCGCCGCGCCCTTCTACTACTGGTCGCTGAACGGCGGGATCAAGATGGATGCCTGGCATGTGGATACGCTGCCCGAGGCGCTTCTGCTCACACTTGCCGGCGCCGCCGGACTCGTCATAACGATGCTCCTGTTCCGCCTTCTCGCCCGCCCGCAGCGAGCCCTCGCCGAGGAGCTGCTCGAGCGCTCGCCCGATCCCGCGGACAAGACCCCGCGACCCTCGATCCCCCAGCGGCGGCAGGCGCTCGTTGCGCGCGCCGCGAGCTTCGGCTTCGCATTCACGGTGCTCGTCGCGATCTGGGCTCTCACCGGGCACGGCTACTTCTGGCCGGTCTGGCCGCTGCTCGCCCTGCTGCTCGCGCTGGGTCTTCAGGCCTGGCGGCTGTTCGCTGACGAGAACTCGGAGCACTGGCAGCATCCCGGGCTGAACCATTCGATCGCGGTGCAGGCCGGCAGCTCGGCCATGGTGTTCCTCTTCCTGGTGGGCGTGTGGGCCGCGTCGGGCGGCGGGACGTTCTGGCCGGTGTGGCCGCTGCTCGGCCTGACGATCACGGTGCTCGCCCGCGCGGGAACGCTCTACTTCTCGCCACCTGGGCAGGAGGAGCTGACGCAGCGCATCGACGTGCTCACCACCACGCGCGCCGGGGCCGTGGACCAGCAGGAAGCCGAACTGCGCCGCATCGAGCGCGACCTTCACGACGGCGCGCAGGCTCGATTGGTGGCGCTCGGCATGAGCATCGGCATGGCGGAGCAGAAGCTCAGCGAGGATCCGGAAGGCGCGCGCGAGCTGCTCGAAGAGGCGCGCGCCGGCGCCGGCCAGGCGCTGCGGGAGCTGCGCGACCTGGCGCGCGGCATCCATCCGCCCGTGCTGGCCGACCGCGGCCTCGAGGCCGCCGTGACCGCGCTCGCCGACGGCAGCCCGCTGCGCGTGCACGTGCACACAGAGATTCCGCAGCGCCCTTCCGCGCCGGTGGAGAGCGCGGCCTACTTCGTCGTGGCGGAGACGCTCGCCAACGCCGGCAAGCATTCCAAGGCCGCGCGCGTGGACATCCGCATCATCCGCGACGGCGACATGCTCACCGTCGAGGTGGCCGACGACGGCAAGGGTGGCGCCGACACCACGGGCAGCGGGCTGGCCGGCCTGCGCCGCCGAGTGGAAGCGCTCGACGGCACGCTGCGAGTGGCGAGCCCGGCCGGAGGCCCGACCCTGGTGCGGGCAGAGATGCCATGCGGGTAGTGATCGCCGAAGACCTCGCGCTGCTGCGCGACGGGCTCCAGCGCCTTCTGCGCGACAACGGCTTCGAGGTGCTGGCGGCCGTGCGCGATGCCGACTCGCTCCTGCGCGAGATCGACGCCCACAAGCCGGACATCGCGGTGGTGGACATCCGCCTGCCGCCCGACTTTCGCGACGAGGGCCTGCGGGCCGCCATCGAGGCGCGCAAGCGGTCGCCGGACACGGCGATCCTCGTGGTGTCCCAGTACGTCGAGCAGGCGTATGCGCGGGAGCTGCTCGCCGACGGGCGCGGCGGAGTGGGCTACTTGCTGAAGGACCGGATCCTGCACGTGGTCGAATTCGTGGAAGCGGTGCGGCGCGTGGCCGAGGGCGGCACCGCGCTCGACCCGGAGGTGGTGGCGCACCTGTTCTCGAGTCAGTCGGCCGGCGGGCCGCTCGAGCGGCTCACCCCGCGCGAGCAGGAGGTGCTTTCGCTCATGGCCGAAGGGCGGTCGAATCAGGGCATCGCGGACGCGCTCGTTCTCACCGTGGGAGCGGTGGAGAAGCACATCGCCAGCATCTTCTCGAAGCTCGATCTGCCGCAATCCGGGGTTGACCACCGGCGAGTGCTGGCGGTGCTGGCGTACCTTCAGGCTCCGAGCTGAGTTCGGAGCTCGTCGAGCTCTGCCCGCAGCTGGGCCACCTCTTCTTCGAGCCGGGTCAGGCGGGCATCGCTCGAGGAGGCCGGAGGTCGGAGGTCGGCGGCCGGAGGGCCTGGCTCCGGCGGCTCTGGTTCCTCGTCGGTGTCCAGCTTCAGCCGGTAGCGCTGCTCCTTCTGGCCTGGGCGGCGGTCCAGGCGTTCCACGTAGTCGCGTTCGCCCAGGCGCGTTAGGACGCTGTCGAGTGCTTCGTGGTCCGGGAAGCGTTGGAGGCGCTCGGTGCGCTGGCGGAGCTCGCCTGGGGTCTGCGGCCCGCGCAGCATCAGGACGGCGAGCACGGCCAGTTCCTCGCGGTCGAGGGACAGGGTGTCGTCGAGCAGGTGGCGGTACTTCGTCGCTCGGGTGGTGTGGCCGCTCGCGAGCCGGACGTAGCGGCGCCGCGCGAGGCGCTCGAGCGCACCGCGGATGGTGTGGTCGTCGTAGTCCACCACCGGGTCGCGGTTGGTGGACTGGTTGCACGCGAGCCGCAGCGCGTTCAGCGTGAGCGGGTAGGTGTCCGGCGTCGTGCGCTGCTTCTCGATCAGGCAGCCGAGCACGCGGATCTCCACGGGATTGAGGTCGAGCACGCCCGGAAGCCTACGAATCGGCGTCGAGAAGGTGGCGCTCGGCCGCCCAGCGGGAGAGCTCATGGCGGCTTGACAGCTGCAGCTTGCGCAGTACCGCGGACACATGCGCCTCCACCGTCTTCGCGGAGATGTCCAGACGGTGGGCGATCTCCTTGTACATGTAGCCCCGCGCGATGTGCTGGAGCACCTCGCGCTCTCGCGGGGTGAGCTGGTCGAGCTCGGGGTCGGGGGAGGCCGGCGGCGCACCCGCGAAGGCGTCGAGCACAAAGCCGGCGAGCCTGGGGGAGAACACCGCGTCGCCCTCGTGGACGCGCCGGATCGCGTCCGCCAGCTCCTCGCCGGAGATCGTCTTGGTCACGTAGCCGCGCGCGCCCGCGCGGATCACGGCGATCACGTCCTCGGCATCGTCCGACACCGATAGCGCGAGGAAGCGCGTGCCCGGGCGCTCGGGCACCACCCGGCGGATCACCTCCACGCCGCCGCCGTCCGGCATGTGGACGTCGAGGAGCACGACGTCCGGCGAGCTGTCGAGTATCAGCCGCTCGGCGGCGTCCACTCCGTCCGCGTCGCCGAGGATCTCCACCTGGCCCTCCAGCTCCGCGCGGACGCCGGAGCGGAAGAGCTGGTGGTCGTCCACGATCACTATCCGCGGCTCGTTCAGGGCTGTTCCTCCTCGAGCACGAGCTCCACCTCCGTGCCGCCGCCCTCGGGCGTCCGAATCACGGCACGGCCACCATGGCGCTCCATGCGCCCGACGATCGACTCGCGCACGCCGCGCCGATCGTCGGGAATCGAGCTGGGGTCGAACCCAGGGCCGCGGTCGCGGACGAAGATCTCGAGCCGGCCGTTGCGCGACTCCGCGTACACATCCACCGGCGAGCCGCCGCCGAACTTAGACGCATTCAGCATGGCCTCACGCGCGGCGGCCACCGCGGCTTCGCCGGCCGCATCGAGGGGCGCGTCTCCCACCGCCACGACGTCGATCGGCACTCCGTGCTCGCGCTCTATCTCGTCGGCTGCCGCCTCGAGCGCCACGGCAAGCAGGAGCGCGTCGGGCGCGGTGGTGCGCCGCGACAGCCAGCTCCGCAGCTCGCGCTCCTGGCGGCGGGCGAGTGCCGCCACCTCGCGCGGATCGTCGGCCCGCTTCTGCATGAGTGCCAGCGTCTGGAGCACGGAGTCGTGCAGATGGGCGGCCATCTCGGCGCGCTCCTGCGAGCGGATGCGCTCGGCGCGTTCCGCCGTGAGGGAGCGGGCAAGGCGCGTGACGAGCGGAGCGAAGATCACCCCAAGCACCACCGCGGCCACCAGCACGGCCAGCACGACGTCGCGCGCCGCGCTCAGCGAGCCGGTGGCCTGCAGGAAGACGACGCCCGCGGCGATGACAAGCGCGATTCCAAGGCCGGTGCGGGAGATGCGGGTGGGTGTCGGGCCTCGGGTCTCGGGTGTCGGGTCTTCGGCAGCTGCGCCGTCGCTCAGTGACTGCCGCCACAGCAATGCCGCCCCGGCTCCGACGAGCACCAGCGGCCAGACGATCGCGTCCGAGAACCAGATGCCCGTTGCCCTCAACGCGAGCAGCAGGCTCAAGAGGAGGAGGCCGGCTCCCGCGCCGACCTGGATCGATGCGCGGCCGCCGCTCCACGGGCGGGGTGCGGGTTCCACACCCTTCTCCGCCGGCATGAGCACCCAGGCGACCGCATAGATGAGGAGCCCGAAACCGCCGGCGGCCGCTGCCACCACGAAGGCCACGCGTATCCACAGGGGATCGACGCCGAAGTAGCGCCCAACCCCGGCGCACACCCCGGCGATCAGGCGCCGTTCCGGGTCGCGCCGGATTGCTCGAGGGCTCGAAGCCGCAGACGCCATCAACGCCATCTTGGCCTATCAGTCGCGCCGCGTCAGGCCGCTGGCCAGCAGCGTCGCGCCGGCCACCGCGCACGCGAGTGGGGCGAGCGCGGCAAAGCCGAGCGAAACCACGTCTTCGGCGTCCAGCAGAACGAGCACGCCGATCAGGATCACCCCGATGCCGGCCACGAACGGTCCGAGCTGTGCCTTAGCCGGCATTGTCAGCCTTGCACCCGGAATTCACCTGACCGTCGAAGGTGAAGTGGCCGTGGCCGTGCCGGTAGTAATCGATGCCGACGCTGCTGTGGCCGATGCCCAACCGTCCAACGCCCAGGTTCGCGTCGAGCACGATGCGTGCGTTGCCGGGCCGGGCCGCGGGCTGGTTCGACCAGTTCACATTCACCCCGCGGTTCGAGTGGTCGAACGAGTCGACGACGCCCATGCCGATCTTCGACTTGGTCGCGACACAGACGTTGGCCGGCACGAGCACGATCGCCTCGCCCACGCCCATGCGCAGCTTGATCGGGTGGTCGCCGGGCGGAAGCTTGGCCTGACGCAGGTCAACCACCAGCCGGCCCGCCCCGAGGCGGTAGCTGTTCTGCACCTGGGCGGCGGTGGTGGGCTTGTACTCCTTGTCTCCTGCGCCGCCGCGTAGGTCGATGTTGGCGGCGGAGACCACCGCCACGGGGAGCGCCAGAAACAGGGCCGGCAGGACCAGCAGACGGCCATGGCCCTCGAGCGCCGCGCCCACCACGATCGCTCCGGCCACAATCACGACGATCGCCGCGACGGTGCCGCCCTGCGTGCCGGCCAGCCAGACACCGAAGATCGCCAGCGCGACGCAGAGCATGAGCACGCCGAGACCACGCGCGATGGAGCGGCCCATGTGCCGGGCGTCGCCATCCGGCCGCTCGCCCGACACGAGCCACCACACCCCAAGCCCGATCAGGGCGATGAAGAAAAGCGGCCCGATTGCCCAGTTCACGTGGAAGACGCCGTGCGAAAGGATCAGGCCGGCGGCGACCACGAGCAGGATCACGCCGACCACCGCAAGCGCGCGGTCACGCCGCCGGCGCGACTCCGGCAGCTCCTCGCCCTCGTTCGGCACGAGCAGGATGGCGGCGAGGTAGAGCAGCACGCCCGCGCCACCGAAGAAGACGAGCGCAACGGCGGCCACGCGGAACAGCACCGGGTCGACGTTGAAGTAGCGACCAAGGCCACTGCACACGCCGGCGATCAGGCGGTCATCGCGGGGGCGCGTCAGGCGCCGGGGCGCGGGCTCCTGCGGCTGGGTCGGTTCCTCGATTGGTGTGGTCGGCTCGTCGCTCATCGCATGCTCCGTGTTGCGGGGAAGGGGGGCATGCACAGACTCGGCCAACGGGCTCCTTCCGACAATTGGGAATGTCCCCTAGGGGCTCACACCCTCCCCGCGGTCCCCTCAACTTTTTTGACTGGGGGTCAAATTTGGAGGCAAGCCGCTCAGCCCCGCCCCGCGCAGCACGCCGCTCGGCTGACAGGGAAGAACCGCGATATGTCGAATGGCCCCGGTGCCGATGCCGGGGTCCATTCGCACCGACACCTACAGGGACCTGAAGGGCCGCGCCAGCCATCCATGGCATAGGCGAATTCTGCTCCTGCTGATCCTGGTGATCCCGGTCCTCGCGCTGTTCGGGGTCTTCGGGCAGCGCACCGACAAGACGCAGGCGAACACGCCGCAGGCGACGCTCAAGATGTCCGGCCCATCGCGCATCCGTGGCGGGCTGCTGTTTCAGTGGAAGCTGCAGGTGCTCGCGCACCAAAACCTGGCCAAGCCGAAGCTCACGCTTGATGCCGGCTTTCTCAACGGGCTGACGGTGAACACGATCGAACCGCAGGCGTCGCAGGAACTGAACCGCAACGGGCAGCTCGTGCTCGAGTACGACACCCTGAACGCCGGCCAGCTGCTCACCGTGTGGATCCAGTACCAGGTGAATCCCACGACGTTCGGCAGCCGGACGGCCCGCGTCGAGCTCGACGACGGAAACACGGCTATCACCTCAATCACCCGGCACGTGACGGTGTTTCCCTGATGGACATCGTCATCCGCGCAACCGTCATCTTCTTCTTCATCTACCTGGTCACGCGCGTGGTGGGCAAGCGGGAGCTGTCCTCGATGGAGCCGTTCGACCTCATCCTCCTCGTGGTCACGGGCGACCTCGTGCAGCAGGCGATCACGCAGAGCGACTACTCGGTCACCGGCGCGCTGACGGTGATCTCCACGATCGCGCTGCTCACCGTGTTCGTGTCGTGGGTCAACTGGCGCTTCCGCCGGATGCGCAGCATGCTCGAGGGCCAGCCGGTGGTGCTCGTGGAGAACGGCAAGATGATCGAGCGCAACATGAAGCGCGAGCGCATCACCGTCGAGGACATCGAGTCCGAGGGGCGGATCCAGCAGGTCACCGATATCGCGGATATGCGCTGGGCCGTGCTCGAGACGAACGGCCAGATCTCGATCATCCCTGCCTCCAAGTAGGGCGCGGAAACCTTAGGATCGGGCGCGCCGTTACGCCCGCCCATCGAGAGGAGTGCCGTTGACAAGCGTGCGCGAGGCCGCGTTCGAGCTGTTCCGAAACCACGGGATGACCACGATCTTCGGCAACCCCGGCTCGACCGAGCTGCCGATGCTCGCCGACTTCCCGGATGACTTTCACTACGTGCTCGGCCTGCAGGAGGCGGTGGCGGTGGGGATGGCTGACGGCTTCGCGCAGGCGTCGCGCCGCGTGACGCATGTGAACCTGCACACGGCTCCCGGGCTGGGCAACGCAATGGGGGCGATCTTCAACGCGCAGGCGAACAAGTCGCCGCTGCTCGTCACGGCGGGGCAGCAGGTGCGCGCGCAGGTCACGCTGCAGGCCAACCTCACGAACAAGGACGCCACGCGCGTGCCGCACCCGTACGTGAAGTGGAGCCACGAGCCGCTGCGCGCGGAGGACGTGGTGCCGGCGCTGGCGCGGGCGGTGCACATGGCGTCGCTGCCACCGTCCGGGCCGGCGTTCGTCTCGTTGCCGATGGACGACTGGACCAAGGAGGTGGACGAGGTGATGACTCCGCCCGTGCTCGCGCGCTCGGTGACCGGTCGCGCGGCGGCGGACGTAACCGCGGTGCGTGAACTCGCAAGGGCGCTGGCGGAGGCGAAGAACCCCTGCATGGTGGCCGGGCCGGACATCGACGCAAGCGGCGCGTGGGACGCCGCGATCAAGCTCGCGGAGCGCCAGAAGCTGCCGGTGTGGGCCACGCCGGCGCCGGGCGGCGGGCGCATCGGCTTCCCAGAGAGCCATCCCAACTTCCGCGGCCTGCTTGCGCCCGCGATCGGGCCGGTGGGGCAGATGCTCGAGCCGTACGACCTCGTGCTCGTGGTGGGCTCGTCGGTGTTCCCGTACTACCCCTACATCCCGGGCGCGCCGCTGCCCGAGGGCACGCGCCTCATCGCGATCACGAACGACCCGGACGAGGCCGCGCGCGCCCCGATGGGCGACGCGATCGTGGCCGACGTGCGGCTCACGCTCGAGGCGCTGCTCGGCGAGGTGGGGGAGACCATGCGCGAAGAGCCAGACCGCCTCGACCCGACCGAGCCCGTGGAGGTGACGAACCCGCTGAGCGGCGCGGCCGTGCACGACACGCTGTCGCAGCTGATGCCGGACGACGGCATCGCCGTGGTGGAGTCGCCGTCGAGCACGATGGCGCTGCGCACGCGGCTGCGGCTGTCGAAGCCGGGGAGCTACTACTTCAGCTCCGCGGGCGGGCTCGGGTTCGGTCTCGCGGCCGCGATCGGCGTGCAGCTCGCGCAGCCGGAGCGTCAGGTGGTGTGCGTACTCGGAGAGGGCTCGGCCCAGTACGCGATAACCGGCTTCTGGACGGCGGCCGCCTACAAGGTGCCGGTGAAGTTCCTCATCCTCAACAACTCGGAGTACGCGATCCTCAAGTGGTTCGCGAGCGTCGAGCAGGTGCAGGGCGCGCCGGGTCTCGACCTGCCGACCCTCGACGTGGCCGCCGTGGCGCAGGGCTACGGCGTGCCGTCGGCGCGCGCGTCGTCGCGCGACGAGCTGCACTCCGCGCTGTCAGATGCATTCGGCGCGGACGGCCCGCGGCTCGTCGAGGTGAAGGTCGAGCCCGGGATGTCGATCCTTTGACCGCGCTCGCGCCGGACCCCGCGCGGATCGGCCGGCCGGACGTTCCGCCCGCGTCCGACCGCGCGCCGGACAGCCTCGCCGGCGGCACAGCGGAGCCGCTCCGCTCGGACCTCGTGCGCCTGCTGGGTGAGGACCGCGTGCTCGCGCGCGCGTCGGACATCATCCGCTACGCCTCCGACGCGAGCCCGTACCGCAAGTTTCCGCAGGTTGTGGTGATGGCGCATGGCGTGGACGACGTGCTGAAGACGATCGGCTACGCCCGCGAGCACGGCATGCACCTCACCTTCCGCGGCGGCGGCACGAGCCTGAACGGGCAGGGGCAGACGGACGGGATCCTCGTGGACGTGCGCCGCCACTGGTTCGGCGTGGAGGTGGAGGACGAGGGCCGCCGGGCGCGTCTCAAGCCGGGAACGCTCGTGGGCATGGCGAACCGCATCCTGCGCCCGCACGGGTACCTGCTCGGGCCGGATCCTGCGAGCAAGGACATCGCCACCGTGGGCGCCGTGATCGCCAACAACTCAGGCGGCATGCGCTGCGGGGTGACGTGGGACGCCTATTCGACCGTGCGCGGCATGAAGCTCGTGCTCGCCTCCGGCACGGTGATCGACACCGAGGCAGGCGACGCCGAGGAGCGCTTCGCCGAGGCCGAGCCGGAGCTGGCGCAGGGCCTGATCGAGATCCGCGACGAGCTGCGCGCCGACGACGAGCTGGCCGAGCGCGTGCGGCGCAAGTTCGAGATCAAGAACACCACCGGCTACCGCCTGTGCGCGTTCCTCGACGCTGACACGCCGCTCGAGATCTTCCGCCGCGTGGTGGTGGGCTCTGAGGGCACGCTCGCCTTCATCGCCGAGGCCGTGATGGAGACACGTCCCGACCCGCCGCGCACCACGGTGTCATGGCTCCACTTCGGCTCGATCGACGAGGCGATGACGCCCGTGGGGCAGCTGGTGGACGCAGAGGCGCGCGCGGTCGAGCTGATGGTGGCGCCCGCGCTGATCGCCGCAGCGCACAACATCCAGGGCACGCCCGAGTACTGGAAGGAGCTGCCGCCGGAGTCCGCCGCCCTGCTCGTGGAGTTCGGCGGCGATGACGACGCGGAGCTCGACGCGCACGTGATGGCGGCAGATCGCATCCTGGCCGAGTACGAGCTGCTGCGGGAGGCCGACTGGACGAAGGACGCTGAGGCGATCGAGCTGGCATGGGGTGTGCGCGAGGGCCTGCACGGACTAGTGGGCCGCTTCCGCCCGCCGGAGACGGCGCTCATTATCGAGGACGTGTGCGTGCGGCCAGACCGCGTGGCTGAGTGTGCGCGCGAGGTCCAGGCCCTGCTCGGCGAGCACGGCTTCCTGCCGGGCGTGGCGGGGCACGCGTCGGCGGGCAATCTCCACTTCCAGCTCACGCCGGACTTCGCCAAGGACGAGGATCGCGAGCGCTACGAGGCCTTCATGGAGAAGCTCGGCGAACTGATCCTCGACAAGTACGACGGCTCGATGAAGGCCGAGCACGGCACCGGCCTGGCGATGACGCCGTGGGTGGAGCGCGAGTGGGGCGAGAAGGCCACCGAGATGATGTGGCGGGTGAAGCAGCTCGCCGACCCCGACGGCGTGCTCAACCCAGGTGTGGTGCTGAACCGCGACCCGGAGGCCCACCTCTCCAACTTCAAGATCCAGCCGATGATCGAAGAGGTGGCCGCGCACTGCGTGGAGTGCGGCTTCTGCGAGCCGGTGTGCCCGAGCCGCAACGTCACCACCACGCCGCGCCAGCGCATCGTGCTGCGCCGCGAGATGGCTCGTCAGGAAGACGGGTCGCCGGTGTACGAGGCGCTGCTCCGCGAGTACGAGTACGACGGGATCCAGACATGCGCGGCGGACGGCACCTGCGCGCCTTCTTGCCCGCTGGCGATCGACACCGGGCTGATGATCAAGGAGTTCCGCGTGCGCGAGCGGACCGAGCGGGAGGAGCGCGTGGCGCTCAATTTGGCGAAGCGATGGGGCGCGGTAGAGGGCGCGGCCCGCGCCGGGCTTCGGGTGCCGGGTGCCGGAACCGTCTCCAGCGCTCTTCGCAAGCGTGTGAGCTCGGAGGTCGTGCCGTCGTTCCCTGACGCCATGCCGCCGCCCGCGCCCGCGCTCCCGCAGACATCGCGTGAGGGTGCTGCCGCCGTGTACATGCCGGCGTGCATCAACCGCATCTTCGGGAACCCGGACGGGAGGCCGAAGCACCCGTCGCTGCCGGAGGCGCTCGTGGAGGTGTCGAAGCGCGCCGGGCTGCCGCTGTGGATCCCGAAGGACGCCGCGGGCAACTGCTGCGCCGTGCCCTGGAGCTCGAAGGGCTACACGCGCGGCAAGGAGTTCATGTCGCAGCGCATGCGCGAGTCGCTGCTGCGATGGACCGACGGCGGCGAGCTGCCGTTCGTGATCGACGCCAGCTCGTGCGCGCACGGGCTGCTCCAGGACGTGGGGGCCGAGGTGGAGGTGCTCGACTCGATCGCCTGGGTGCACGACCGCCTGCTGCCGGAGCTCGAGGTGAAGCGGCGCGTGGGCTCGGTGGCGGTCCACCCGACGTGCTCCGCGGGCCACATGCGGCTCTCGACCAAGCTCGACGCGGTGGCACGGGCGCTTGCCGACGAGGTAGTCGTCCCGGTCGGGACCACCTGCTGCGGCATGGCGGGCGACCGCGGGCTGCTCCACCCGGAGCTGCCGGAGTCGGCGCTGCGCGATGTTAAGACGGAGCTCGAGGGCAGGCAGCTCGACGCCTGCGTGTCGAGCAACCGCACCTGCGAGCTGGGCCTGCAGCAGGTGACCGGCCGCCCGTACGCATCCTTTGTTTTCCTGCTTGAGGAGTTGACGCGATGACGAGCTCGACCATCGACATCCAGATGCCCGACGGCGTTGCCGACGCCTATCTCACGTGTCCGGATGACGACCAGCGACATCCAGGCGTGCTCTTCCTCATGGACGCCTACGGGCTGCGGGTGCGCATCGAGGAGATGGCGGACCGGATCGCCGAGCGCGGCTACGCGGTGCTCGCCCCGAACGTCTTCTACCGCGCCGGCCGCTCGCCCGTCCTCCCGTTCCCGGACATGAGCAAGGAGGACGCCCGCACGGAGTTCTTCAGCAAGGTGAGGCCGCTGATGGGCGAGCTCACGCCAGAGCACCTCGCCGCCGACGGCGCGGCCTACCTCGACGAGCTGGCGAAGGTGGCTGACGAGCCGTTCGCGATCACGGGCTACTGCATGGGCGTGCGTCTGGGAATGCGGATAGCCGCCGCGCACCCCGACCGCGTGAGCGCGCTCGCGGGCTTCCACGGCGGCGGCCTCGTGACCGACGATCCGGCGAGCCCGCACCTCGCGGCCGCCGACCTTCGCGCCGAGCTCTACTTCGGGCACGCGGACAACGACCGGAGCAACAGCCCGGAGCAGATCGCGGCGCTTGACGAGGCGCTCGACGCGGCAGGCGTGAAGCACACCACCGAGCTGTACGAAGGCGCCCCGCACGGCTACACGATGTCGGACACGCCCGCCTACAACGAGGCGGCCGCGGAGCGGCACTTCGAGGCGCTGTTCGACCTGCTCGAGCGCGCCCTAGCGTAGTCAGAATTCTGACACGTAAGAATTACCTCACTTGTTGTGGCGCCGCCACCCGGTTTAGGCTGCCGCCCGCTTACAACCGAAAGGAAGGCCCGTGAGGTTACGTAACAGGGCGGCGTGGCTCGTCGCCACCGGTGCGGTTGCGCTCCTCGTGCCAACGGCCGCGCATGCGGCAAGCAGGGTGGTCACGATGGGGGAGCCGGCGAACACGTTGAAGACGTTCGAGAACAAGTACAGCTCAGACGTCAACGACTTCTTCCCGCATGGTGTGACGGTCCACGTCGGTGACTCGGTGCGGTTCGTCCCGACCGGTTTCCATATCGTCGATTTCCCGAAGCGAGGCTCGAGCGCACAGCCGCTCGTGACACCGACGGGTCAGACCGTCGCAGGCTCGCTCGACGCGGCAGGGTCGCCGTTCTGGTTCAACGGCCAGAAGGACTATCAGTTCAATCCGGCGCTTCTCGCGTCGAAGTTCGGCAAGAAGGTCACCTACAACGGCAAGAAGGAAGCGCTGAGCGGCTTCCCGCCCAACGGACGTCCGAAGCCGTTTACGGTGAAGTTCTCGAAGACCGGCAAGTTCACGTACTACTGCCCGTTGCACCAGGGCATGAAGGGCGTCGTGACGGTCGTGGCCAAGAGCCGCAAGGCGCCGAGCAGCAAGCAGGTGAAGTCGGCCGCCAAGAAGCAGGCGGCGCGTGACCTGAAGATCGCCAAGCGGCTCGGTAACACCAGGGTGCTGGCGGGCACCGTGGACGTGGGCTCGGCCGGTCCGCACGGCGTTGAGTACTACGGGTTCTTCCCGAAGACGATCAACGTGTCCGCGGGCACGACCCTGAGCTTCCGGATGACGAAGGGCTCATTCGAGACGCACACCGCGTCCACCGGCCCGGACAACCCGGAGCAGCCCGGAGGCTACCTGGCGACGCTGTCGGCGGCCTTCCAGGGCGGACCGCCGCCGATCGATCCGCGGGCGGCGTACCCGAGCGATCCGCCCGGCTCGCCGGCGCATCTCACGCCGGCCTCGCACGGCAACGGGTTCTGGAACTCGGGCCCGATGGACGAGTCGAGCGCGACGCCGTTCCAGGCGTCCAACTCGGTCACGTTCAGCCAGGCCGGGACGTACCAGTTCTACTGCCTGATCCACCCGTTCATGCACGCGACGGTGGTCGTCAAGTAGAAGCAGTTCGCGAAGCTGGGGGCGGCGGCGCAGGCCGTCGCCCCTAGTCTTCTGTTCATGGCCCAGCCGCTCAATCCGGCCCTCAAGGCGGTGAGCGATGCTGTGCTCGCGGTGGCGTCGCAGCAGTCGGTGGAGCAGGTGCTCCAGCAGCTCGTGGAGTGCGCGCGGGAGCTGGCCGGCGCGCGCTATGCGGCGCTAGGCATCCCAGACGGGGCCGGAGGCTTCAGCAAGTTCCTCACCACGGGCATGAGCGACGAGCTGGTGGCGTCGATGGGACCGCTGCCGCGAACGCACGGGATGCTCGGCGCGATGCTCGAGGAGACGCGCCCGTTCCGCACCGACGACCTTCACAGGGACCCGCGCTTCCGCGGCTGGTGGCCGAAGGGACATCCGGACATGCGCTCGTTCCTCGGCGTGCCGATCGTCTCGCCGGACGGCGTGATCGGCTCGTTCTACCTCACCCACAAGGAGGGCGCCGACAACTTCAGCCACGAAGATCAGGAGCTGATCGAGCTGCTCGCCTCGCACGCCGCGATCGCGATCACGAACGCGCGCCTGTTCGAGCGAAGTCGCGAGCTGTCGATCCTCGAGGAGCGCAACCGCCTGGCGCTCGAGCTGCACGACGCGGTGAGCCAGAAGCTGTTCAGCCTGGTGCTCACTGCTGAGTCGGTGGA
>JAICJR010000040.1 GCA_025928345.1 Thermoleophilaceae bacterium
CAGCCCGAGGACGATGGGCACGAAGATGCCGGACACGCGGTCGGCAAGGCGCTGCACCGGCGCCTTGCCGGTCTGGGCGTCAGTCACGAGCTTGGCAATCTGCGCGAGCGCCGTGTCGGCACCCACCCTGGTCGCGCGCACGACCAGGCGGCCGCCGGCGTTCACCGTCGCGCCCGCGAGCTCCGAACCCGGCGAAACCTCGACGGGCACCGACTCACCGGTGAGCATCGACATGTCGACGGCGGAGCTGCCTTCCTCAACGATGCCGTCGGTGGCGACCTTCTCGCCGGGTCGCACGACGAACCGCTGGCCGACGCTGAGCTGCTCGACGGGAACGCGACTCTCGCGGCCCTGCTCGTCGAGCACGGCGACGTCCTTCGCGCCGAGTTCCAGCAGCGCCTTCAGCGCGGCGCCCGCGCGGCGCTTGGCGCGCGCCTCGAAATAGCGGCCAAGCAGGATGAGCATCGTGACGACCGACGCCGTCTCCAGGTAGATGCTGTCGGCGCCGCCACCGCGGGACGGGACGAGCTCGAACGGCATCCGCATGTCAGGCGTGCCGGCGTCGCCCAGAAACAGCGCGTACATCGACCACAGCCAGGCGGCAAGCACGCCGACAGAGATGAGCGTGTCCATCGTCGCCGTCGCGTGACGGGCGTTGGCGAACGCCGCGCGATGGAAGGGCCACGCGCCCCAGATGACCACGGGCGTGGCCAGCTGCAGGCTCAGCCACTGCCAGTTGTCGAACTGAAGGGCCGGCACCATCGCCATCAGCAGAACCGGAAGCGAGAGCAGCCCGGAGATGATCAGCCGGGTGCGCAGCGCCGCGGTCTCGTCCGCGGCCGGGTCGCGCTCGTCGTCGCCGCTGCGGTCGGGCTGCGCGGCGGGCAGGATCGCCTGGTACCCGGCCGCCTCGACCGCGCCCAGCAGGTCCTCGGGCTGGGCGAGGCCGGGTTCGTAGTCAACGGTGGCCTTCTCGGTGGCGTAGTTGACCGTCGCGGACACGCCATCGAGCTTGTTGAGCTTGCGCTCGATGCGGTTCGCGCAGGACGCGCACGTCATCCCGGCAATCGGCAGTTCGACGTGTCGGGTTTGCTCGGTGGTCTCCATGACGTGTCCTTCGAAGGGATCGGGTCAGGTTCGGGTTCTGCGGGCCTTGTTTGTTGAGTATACCCCCTGGGGGTATTAGATGCAAATCAGAGCCCGGCCGGACCGGCATACCCCCGAGGGGTACACTTAGCTCATGGCGACCGAAACCAGCCCGACGCGCGGGTACAGCGCGACCAAGGACCAGCTCAGCAAGCGGCTACGCCGCATCGAGGGGCAAGTACGCGGTATCGAGAAGATGGTCGACGAAGACCGCTACTGCGTCGAAGTGCTGACGCAGATCTCCGCGGTGCAGGCCGCGCTCGACAAAGTCGCGCTGAGCCTGCTCGACCAGCACGCCCGCCACTGTGTCGTGGACGGCAACGCGCCGGGCGAGCCGGCCGAACTCACCGACGAGCTCATGGCCGCGGTCGCTCGGCTGATGCGGCGCGGGTAGCGGCCGGCTTGGCCGCCAGGCCCGGTGCCGGGGCGGGCGCTAAATGGAGACGGTGGGAATCGAACCCACGTCCGCGGGCGCGTGTTGGGCAGCATCTACGAGCGTAGCCAGCGCTCTGGATCTCGCCTCCCGATTGCCGCGCTGGCAGGGTTACGGGAGGCCAGCCCTCTTAGAGTCCCCGCGCCGCCGAGGGCACTCGGCGCGGGCATGGCCTGCTAGCTGATGCCGGTGTTCTCGCCCGCAGGCCGAAGCGAGACCGACACCTCACTCACCTAGTTGGTTCTAGGCAGCGAGGGCGAACGTGTGATCGTCCGCACTTATGGTTTTCCCGGTTGTTTAGCGAGGCCTACCGGGGACCTCGACTCGCAACTACCCACACGGAACGTCCACGTCGAAGCCTGTCGTCCCCGTGTGTTCTGCGTTAATCCTAGCTTCGAAGGCATGCTGCTCACAGCCCCACCGCTGCGGAGCGAGCGGCTCGACCTCGAGTCGAACAGGGTCGCCGAGCGCTTGGGCTTCGTTCCTACAGAGTCGATAAGAGATGGCGAGACCGGCTGGAAACTCCGCCGGCGCTGCCAGAATTGATGTCATGGAACAGACACGCGAAGAGCTGCCGCTCTTCGGTCCGGTAGAGCCCGACCCGACCTACGAACCGCCTTCTCCCGTCCGGGAGGACCGCGGCATGTTCAAGCGCATCGGCGCCGGCATCGCGGCGCTCGGCGCGCTGCTGGCGAAGCTCGGCTCGTCGCTCAAGTTCCTGCTCGTGCTGCTGCCGAAGGCGAAGCTGTTCACGACGGCGGGGACGATGCTCGTGTCGATCGGCGCCTACGCATTGCTCTGGGGCTGGCAGTTCGGCGTCGGGTTCGTGCTGCTTCTGCTCGTGCACGAGCTCGGCCACGCGATCCAGATGCGGCGCGAGGGAATGAAGACGACGGCGCCCGTATTCATCCCGTTCATGGGCGCGGTGATCGGCATGAAGGACATGCCGAAGAACGCCGCGATGGAGGCACGCGTGGGACTGGCGGGACCGATCCTCGGCTCCATCGGCTGCCTCGTGCCGCTCGCGCTCTACGGCCTGACCGGCAACAACCTCTTCCGCGCCCTCGCGTTCATCGGCTTCTTCCTCAACCTGTTCAACCTGCTGCCGGTCGTCCCGCTCGACGGCGGCCGCGCGATGGCGGCCATCTCGCCGTTCATGTGGATCGTGGGCTTCGCAGGACTGCTCGTTGCCGCGATCCTCTTCCCCAACCCGATCATCTTCATCATCGTGCTGTTCGCCGGCCTCGAGGCCTGGCGGCGCTTCAAGCTCCGCAAGTCGCCCGAGCATCAGGCGTACCACGACGTGAGCCGTGGCACGCGCATCGCCGTGGCGGTCGTTTACCTCGGCCTCGCGCTGCTCCTGGTCGTGGGCATGCACTTCACCCACTTCCAGCGCACGTTCTAGGTCGACACCCGCGGGATCAGCTCGCGGCCGATCAGCTCCACGGCTTCGACGTCGTCGTGGAGAAGGTGCTGCAGCATGAACCGCTGGACGCCGGCGGCCTCGTACTCGCGCAGCCGCTCGGCGGCCTCGTCGATCGTGCCCACCACCCCGCTGTCGCGAAGGCCGGGCAACATCGAGTCGACGTCCATGCCGCGCAGCGAGGCGAGGCGCTCCGCGCGTGCGCGCAGCTCGGCCTCGTCGGCGCCCACCAGTACCGCGCTCATCACGGAGAACACGAGCGCGTCCGCGTCGCGGCCCGCGTCTGACCACGCCTGCGCCCACCTCTCGCGACGCGCTTCCGCCTCCTCGGGCCCGACGAACACGGTGTTGTACTCGTCGGCCCAGCGCGCGGCGATGGCCATTCCCCTCGGGCCGCCGGCACCACCCATCACGATCGGCGGCCGCGGGCGCTGCACCGCCTTGGGGAGCGCGTTCAGGTTCTCGACCGTGTAGTGCTCGCCGCTGAAGGAGAACTGCTCGCCCTCGAGTGAGCGCGCGACGATCTCCGCCTGCTCGGCCATCACGCTCATCCGGGTGCCGACCTTCTCGGGGAACTCGAAGCCGTAGGTGCGGTGCTCGAGCTCGTTCCAGCCCGCGCCGAGGCCGAGCTCCACGCGGCCGCCCGAGATGTGGTCGACGGTCACGGCCGACTTGGCGAGCACGGACGGGTGCCTGAACGTGGCCGGCGACACCAGCGTGCCCAGCCTGATCCGCGACGTGATGGCGGCGAGACCCGCCAGCGTGGTCCATGCGTCGAGCGAGCCGCGCTCGGCGCGCCCCTCCACCGACAGGTAGTGGTCCGAGCGGAACAGCGCCTCGAAGCCGGTCTCCTCGGCGGCGAGCGCGAGCGCGCGCCACTGGTCCCAGGTCACGTCCTCTTGGCCCTCGATCATCAGGCACACGCGCATGGCGCGGCAGGCTATCGATGCCGCGAGCTCAGCGCTGGTGCTCGCGCAGCGCGCGCTCGATCTCGCGACGCTGGTCCTTGTCGCGCAGGTCGCGGCGCTTGTCGTGCATCTCCTTGCCGCGCGCCAGCGCGATCTCGACCTTCGCGTTGCGGCCTTTGAAGTACACGCGCGTGGGCACGAGCGTGAGGCCCTTCTCCTGTGTCTTGCCGATCAGCCGCTCGATCTCGCGGCGATGCATCAGCAACATGCGCGCGCGCTCGGGCGCGTGGTTCTCGCGCGAAGCCGCGGGATACGGCGCGATGTGCATGTTCTGCAGCCACACCTCGCCATCGTGCACGGAGGCGTATGCATCCTTCAGCTGCACCTTCCCGTCGCGCAGCGACTTCACCTCGGAGCCCTGCAGCTCCATCCCCGCCTCCCACTTCTCGAGCAGGTTGTAGCGGAACGACGCCTGGCGGTTGGTCGCGATGTCGCCTGGTGCTGCCTTGCGTTTGCCTTTCTTGGCCACGGGTGAAATCTATGCGGCGGGCACGAGATCCACGCGCCCGCGCGGCCCGTCGACGCGATCCACTCTGATCTTCATCGGGTCGCCGAGGCGAAGAACCCCGCCGCGCTTCTCGCCGAGCAGCATCGTGCCTTCCTCGTTCAGCTCCCACCAGTCGCCGCGCATCCGGCGCACCGGCAGGAAGCCCTCGAAGCCCTCCTCGCCGAACTCCACGAACGCGCCTGCGCCGATCAGGCCCACCACCTCGCCCTCGAACTCGAGCTCGTACCCGGACTCGAAGAGGCGGCGCTCGAGGAGAAAGGACAGGCAGACGTCCGCGGCCGCCCGTTCGATCTCCATCGCGTGCCGCTCGGCGGCGGAGCTCTCGAGCCCGTCCTCGTCGAGCTCCTCTGCGCGCGGCGCGGCGTCGTCGACTCCCAGCGAGCCGAGCAGGGCGCGGTGCGCCACGAGGTCCGGATAGCGGCGGATCGGCGAGGTGAAGTGGCAGTAGCGCGGGCTCGCGAGGCCGGCGTGGCCCAGGTTGCGCGGCGTGTAATAGGCCTGCTTGAGCGAGCGCAGCACGAGCGATGTCAAAGCCGCCCGGCCGCGTCCGGTCCGCCGCACGTGCTCGGCAACCATGCGGCTGATCTCGCCGGCCATCTCCCCCGCCTGCTGCGGGGTCATGCTCTTCGGCAGCGCCGGAGTGGGCACCTCGAGCGACGCCAGCTGCTTCACCACCCACTCGATCGACTGCGGATTGGGCCGCTCGTGCACGCGGTAAAGGGTCGGCACCTGGCGATCGGCGAGATACGACGCCACCTGCTCGTTCGCCAGGATCATCAGCTGCTCGATCAGCGAGTGCGACTCCGTCTGCGCCTCGTGCCGCACGCCCACCACGTGGCCGCGCTCGTCGAACTCGAACTGCGGTTCCGTGGAGGTGACCTCGAGCGAGCCGCGCTGCCCGCGCCACTCGCGCAGCGCCCGCGCCGCATCGCGTGCGGCCGCGAGCGGCTCCGCCCACGGCTCCTCGGCGCGTTCCTCGCCGGCGAAGATGCGGTCCACCTGGTCGTAGTCGAGCCGCGCGTCGCTGCGGATGAGCGAGCGGTAGAAGCTCACGTTGCGCACCCGCTCGCCGACCATCTCCATCTCCACCGTCACCGCGAGCCGCTCGACGCCAGGCGCGAGCGAGCAGGCGCGGTTGGACAGCGCCTCGGGCAGCATTGGCTCCACCGCGCCCGGCACATACACGCTGGTGCCGCGGCGAAACGCCTCGCGGTCGAGCGCGCGGCCAGGCCGCACGAACGCGCTCACGTCCGCGATGTGCACCCACACGCGAATCGCGTCCCCCTCGCGCGTGGCCGAGATGGCGTCGTCGAAGTCCTTCGCCGTCGCGGGATCGATCGTGAACGTGGTGAGCGAGGTGAGGTCGCGGCGCGCATCCTCGCGGTGGGCGGGGATCGCCTCGGCAAGGTCGTTCGCCTCGATCTCCACCGCGCGCGGGAATGCGCGCCTCAGGCCGCGGTCGAGCATCAGCGCCTCGAGCACGTCACGAGCGACGTCCGGCTTGCCGAGCGAGCGCACCACGCGCGGCCCGCGCTTGCCGCCGCCGATCAGCACCATGTCCCCCACGCGCGCGGCGCCGCTCGCCTTGCCGTTGAGCGAGATGCGCCGCGTGCCGCGCTCGAAGAGCGGCTCGGCCACGAGCAGGCGCCCGCGCTTGCCGAGCACGGCCACGACCGGATCGAGGGCGGCGCCCGAGCGCCGCGGCTGCGGGCTCAAGCTCCCTTGGACAGCAGCGTCTGGAGCGCCGTGTCGAGCGCCTCGTCCCGCGTGGTGTGCGGGTTGTCCTGCGCCTTCACCTGCGGCTGGATGGGATGCCCGGCGAGGTTCTCGCCGTTGGGCAGGAAGAAGCGCCCGACCGTGATGTCGAGCACGCCGCCGTTCGACAGCGGCTCGATCTGCTGGAACACGCCCTTGCCGAAGGTGTGGGTGCCGACCACGGTCGCGCGGTTGTGGTCGCGCAAAGCGCCCGTGACGATCTCGGACGCGCTCGCCGTGCCGCCGTCCACGAGCACCACCACCGGGATCTTCGGCGAGATCGCGCCGCCCGTGGCGTACAGCTTCTGCTCGGGGCTCGTGCGCCCGTTGGTCGACACGATCAGCCCCTTGTTCACGAAGATGCTGGCCACGAGCCGGCCCTCCTGGAGCAGCCCTCCGCCGTTCCCACGCAGGTCGAGCACGATGCCCTTCGCGCCTTGGCCGAGCAGCTTGTCGACCTGTTCGCGCAGCTTGCCGTGCGCGCCTTCGCCGAAGCTCGACAGCTCCGCCACGCCGAGCTTCACACCCTTGCGCGTGACGAGCCGGCTCTCGGTGAGCGGCGCCTGCAGCTTCGCGCGCTTAACGCTGAGCGTGCGCGTCTTGCCCGACGGCGCGGCGATCGTGAGCTGCACGCTCGTGCCGGGCTTGCCGCGGATCTTGTCGCTCGCCGTCCGCGCGGCGGCGCCGGCGATGGAGGTGCCATTTACCCCCGTGATCACGTCCGCCTGCTTGATGCCGGCCTTCTCGGCGGGCGAGCCCGGAATCACGTTCGTCACGAGCAGGCCGCGCTTCTCGGGCACCACGGACACACCGATGCCGGCGAACTCACCGCCGTTCAACTCGGTGTTGAAGGACTTGCTCTCGTCTGGCGTGAGGTAGCGCGAGAACTGGTCGCCGAGCGAAGCGACGATGCCCTTGAGCGACGCGGTCTCGAGCGAGCTGCGCGGGACCTTCTTGTAGTAGTCCTGCTCGATCGTGTCGATCAGCTCGTCCTTCACCGCGATGTTCGACGCGACGAAGTGTTTGCGGATCCCGTTCGGCAGGTTGTCCGGATGGCCGCCCAGCCAGACGCCGACGAAGAAGACGATGATCGCGCCCAGAAGGGCGAGCGAGCTGATTCGGTACGTCGTGGTGCTGATCCGGAGAGGTTAGTAACGGGTCGGAGGCCGGAGGCCTAGACCCTCAGGAAGCGCCTCAATGTGAGGCCGCTTCCTGCCGCTGATACGGCCACGCACGAAGCCAGCAGCACTGCGATCAGGGCTGGGAACTGGATCGTGTTCGGTGCGGCGATCAGCGCGAACTTCGCGGACAGCGGGTCGATGAGGGTGTCTTTGATCACCCACAGGAGCAGCACGGCGAGCACGCCGCCCATGAAGCCCACGACCACGCCCTCGATCACGAACGGCCAGCGGATGAACCAGTTGGTGGCGCCCACGAGCTTCATCACCTCGACCTCGCGGCGGCGGGCGAAGATCGAGAGGCGGATGGTGTTCGCGATCAGCGCGATCGACGCGAGGATGAGCAGCGCCGCCATGCTCGCGGTGAGCGTCTTCACGAGGCTCGTGGCGGACAGGATCTTCTTCGTGTCCGACTCGCGGTTGCGCACGTCGGCTACGCCGGCCATCGTGAACGTGCGCTTGCCGCTCGTCGGATCCACGCGCACGAGCGAGTTGACGATGCCCTGCACCTGGCCCGGGTCCTTCGGCACCACGCGGTAGGTGGCCGGCAGGGGGTTGCGGCCGAGGAGCTGGATCGCGCCCTTCGTGTCAGGCCGCTGGGATTGGAGATCGTTGAGCGCCTGCTGCTTGGACACGTAGTCCACCGACTTCACGTTCGGCGTGGTGGTGAGCCGCTGGCGCAGCGCGGTGAGCTGCTGCTGGTTGATGTTGTCCGCGAGATAGACGTTCACAACCACGCGGCTTCGCACCTTGTTGGCCGTGCCGGTGGTGGCCTGTACCACGGGGATGAACACACCGAGCACGAGCGCGGTGAGCAGCACCGTGAGCATCGCCGCAAGGCTCGGCGCCGCGTTGCGCTTGAGCGCGCGGAAGGCTTCCTTGAGGAAGAACCCGGGGCGCACTAGTTCGGGTGTCCCTCGTCGCCGATCCCGAGCTCGCCGCGCAGCCGGATGGCGAACTCCTTCGTCGACTCGTCCGGACGGTAGAGGCCGGAGATCTGGTCGCGGATGATGCGGCCCTCGGCCAGCTCGATCACGCGCCGGCGCATCTTGTCCACCATCTCGCGGTCGTGCGTGGCCACGAGCACCGTCGTGCCGGTGCGGTTGATGCGGTAGATCAGCTGCATGATCCCGATCGAGGTCTCGGGATCGAGGTTGCCTGTGGGCTCGTCACACAACAGCAGCGGCGGATGGTTCACGAAGGCGCGCGCGATCGACACGCGCTGCTGCTCGCCGCCCGAGAGCTCGTCGGGATAGTTGTGCAGCTTGGTCGAGAGGCCGACGAGGCGCAGGATGTCGGGCACCTTGCGCCGGATCGACTGGCGCGGCTCACCGATCACCTCGAGCGCGTACGCCACGTTCGCGTACACGGTGCGGTTGGGCAGCAGCTTGTAGTCCTGGAACACCACGCCGATGTTGCGGCGCAGGTACGGCACGCGCTTGCGCGGGATCTCGCCGAGGTCGCGCCCCGCAATCGAGATGCGGCCCTGCGACGGCTCGAGCTCCTTCATCAGGAGCCGCATGCAGGTGGACTTCCCGCAGCCCGTGGGACCTACGAGGAAGACGAAGTCGCCCCGTCCGATGCGCATCGACACTCGCTCGAGCCCGACGCTGCCGCCGTCATAGACCTTCGTCACATCGTCGAACTCGACGACCGGGACGTTTCGCCCCTGCGGCCTCTGCGCACGCGGCAGCGGACGCGCGGGCACGGGCATGTCTGTGCGTGGCACGGAAGCCATTCGGGGCGTACTTGATAGCGGTTTGGGCAGCGGAATGGGATCTGTGCAGCGCTTCTTGCAGCGCCGGCGGCTAGGGAGCGGGGACGATCCGCATGTACGGGCGCGGCTCTTCCCAGCCGTCCGGGTAGCGCTCGCTCGCCTCTTCGTTCGACACCGTGCCCGAGAGGATCACCTTCTCCCCCGGCTGCCACTGGGCCGGTGTGGACAGCTGATGCTGAGCCGTTAGCTGCAGCGAGTCGATCACTCGCAGCACCTCGTCGAAGTTGCGCCCGGTGCTCATCGGATACACGAGGACGAGCTTGATCTTCTTGTCCGGGCCGATGACGAAGACGTTGCGGAGCGTCGCGTTCTGCGCGGGCGTGCGCTCGGTCGGATCGCCGGCGACGTCCGCGGGGAGCATGCCGTACAGCTTCGCCACGTTGAAGTCCGTGTCCGCGATCATCGGGTAGTTGGGCGCCGTGCCCTGCGTCTCCTCGATGTCCTTCGCCCACTTCTCGTGGTTGTCCACCGGGTCGACGGACAGGCCGATGATCTTCGCGCCGCGCTTGTCGAACTCGGGCTTGATGCTCGCCATGTAGCCGAGCTCGGTGGTGCACACCGGCGTGAAGTCGCGCGGGTGTGAGAACAGCACGGCCCAGTCGTCCCCGATCCAGTCGTGGAAGCGGATGCGGCCCTCGGTGGTGTCGGCCTCGAAGTCGGGTGCGGTGTCGCCAATCGTCAATGCCATGAGAACGTCTCCTCTCAGAAGTGCGGCGGGAAACTAGCGGAAGCGCGCTGCTCGGGTCAACGGAGCAGGACGTCCAGCAGCCCGGGGAAGCGCTTGTTCAAATCGTCTGTGCGGAGCGTGGTGAAGCGCTCGGTGCCGTCGGCCCGCGTGCGCGTGACACCCGCCTCGCGCAGAAGGCGCAGGTGGTACGAGCAGGTGGAGGGGGGCAGCCCGACCCCGTCCTGGATCTGCGTGCAGCTGAGCTCGCCGCGGTCGGCCAGGGTGCGGACGATCGCGAGGCGCAGCGGATCTCCGACCGTCCTCAGGATCTCGGCGAGGTCGAGGTCGGAAGCCGCTGGGTGACGGATCTCTCGTACAGCGCTTCGCACGCCCACTATGGTACAACGATATTTCCAAAGTTTTTGAAATATGACATCTCACAAAGCTCCCTTCCGGCCCGTTTGGAAAGAAGACGATGAACGCCACAGCCACACCCATCCGCATTCGCCCCCAGCTCGGAGCCCGCAGCTCGTTCGCGGTGGTGGCAGCACTGATCGGCCTCGCGCTGTTCGCGTCCTCCACGCCGTCGCCGATCTACGGCCTCTATCAGCAGGAGTGGCACTTCTCGACCCCGGTGCTGACGCTCGTGTACGCGGTCTACGCGTTCGGCGTGCTCGGCGCGCTGCTCCTCGTGGGGCGCATCTCTGACGACCTGGGCCGCCGGCCGGTGCTCGCGATCGCGCTCGCCGGGCTGTTCGGCGCGGGAGTCCTGTTCGCGCTCGCGAGCTCCGTGGGCTGGCTGTTCGCGGCTCGCGCGCTTCAGGGCATCACCACCGGCGCGGTGCTAGGCGCTGCCGGAGCCGCGCTGCTCGACCTCCATCCGCGCGGCGACGGCGCGCATGCCGGCCTGATCAACGGCGTGGTGAGCGCCGGCGGGCTCGGTATGGGTGCGCTCGTGGCCTCCGTGCTCTCGCAGTACGTGGCGCATCCGCTCGTCGTGCCGTTCGTCGTGCTCCTTGCTCTGACCGCGGTGGCGTTCGCCCTCACGCTGGCGCTGCCGGAGCCCATTGCGGAGCGCAAGCGGCCGAGCCTGCGCCTGCAGCGGCCGCACGTGCCCACGGCGGCACGCCGAGCGTTCCTGCTCGCCGGGCTCGGCGTCCTCTCGTCATGGTCGATCGGCGGCCTCTACCTCGCGCTCGGGCCGACCCTCGTTACCGAGCTCCTCCACAGCACGAACCGCATGGCCGGCGGTGCGGCCGTGCTGGCGCTGACGATCCCGGCCTCGCTCTCGCAGCTCGTGTGGAACAAGGTCGAGCCGCGACGCGCGGCCGCGGTCGGGTCGGCCACCCTCGGAGTGGGCATGGCGCTCACGCTCGGATCGCTCTCCACGGGCTCGGCGGTGCTGTTCCTGATCCCCACCGCGATCACCGGCGCCGGCTTCGGACTGGCCTTCCTCGGCGCGCTGCGCTCGCTCACCGCCGCGATCCCGGAGCGCCAGCGAGCAGAGGTGATGTCGGCGTTCTACATCGTGGCGTACCTCTCGCTGTCGCTGCCGGCGGTGGGTGCGGGGCTCGCGGTGCCGGCGCTGGGACTCGAGCCGACGTTCCGGATCTTCAGCGCGGTGGTGGTCGTGCTCGCGCTTGGGCTGAGCGCCACCCTGGCGCGCACGCCTGTCAGCGCTGCACGATCCGGTAGCGGAGGTAGAGCTCGCTTCCTGCCTCCATCGCCCACAGTCGCTCGAGCTCGATCAGCTCGGGAAGAGGTACGCCCGCCACGATCGTGAGGGCGTCGGCCCCGCCCGCGATCATCGGCGAGATTGTGAGGAACAGCTCGTCCACGAGGCCGTACGGGAGGAGCGACGCGTTGAGCGTCGGACCGCCCTCGCAGAGGATCGACCGGACGCCGTAGTCCTCGCGCAGCCGCCGCATCAGCGGCCGCAGATCGAACGGGTCGGCGTCCGCGCGCAGGTACTCGACCTGCGCCCTGTGCCCGCTCAGCTCGCCGTGCGAGTGGGTGAGGACGACCACGCGCGAGCTCGGGTCCTGAAGGAGCGGCATGTCCACCGGCAGGTCGAGCCGGCCGCTCACGATCACCGCCAGCGGGTCGGGCGCGAGCCCTTCGCGCACGCGCTTTGCCCGCAGCTCGTCCGTCTTCAGAAGTGGGCCATAGCGCTCGCTTCGCACGGTCCCCGCGCCGGCCATCACGGCATCCGCCTGGGTGCGCAGGTTGTGGAAGACCGCGCGGTCGGTCTTGCTCGAGATCGCCACCGTGCGGCCCTGCACCGCTGCCTTTCCGTCAGCGGTGGACACCATGTTCAGCGCCATGTAGGGACGGTCTGGTGGGGCGAGATCCGCCCAGCCGAGCCCCGAGATCGCCTCCTCGGGCGAGATCTGCGCGTTTTCCGGGCCAAGTCTGTGCAGGGCCATGCGGCCTGCACAGTAACTGGACGAAAACGTGAGTCCCGCGCGTCTGGTGGGTTAAGTGGGCAGGACGGTCGTCGAAATACCTTCAACGTGACGCCACGAAGGCTGATCGAGCCAGCCCGGCTCGCCGGGACCTCAATGCTTCGCACTCAAAGCGACGCACGTCTCGTCGATCTCGTCCGCGCCGGCCATCCCTCCGCATTCGAGGCGATCGTGCAGCGCTATCGCAGTCCGCTGCTCGGCTACTGCTCGCGCCTCCTCCCCGCTTCGCGCGCCGAGGACGCCGTGCAGCAGACGTTCCTCAAGGCCTACCAGGCGATCGTGTCTGGCGATGCCGAGCTGAACCTCCGTCCCTGGCTCTACCGGATCGCGCACAACGCGTCGCTCAACCTGCTGCGCCAGAACGGCTGGAGCCACGAGCAGCTCGACGAGAACATGGACGGCGTGCAGCGGCCGGATCAGGCGCTCGACCTGCGCGAGCGGCTGCGCGCGACGGTTGCCGCGGTGAAGGCGCTGCCGGAGCGCCAGCGCAATGCGGTGCTGCTGCGCGAGATCGACGGTCTGAGCTATGAGGAGATCGCTGTCGCGCTGGGCGTAGGCGATGGCGCGGTGAGGCAGCTGCTTCATCGCGCGCGTGCGACTTTGCGCGCCGGGCTCACCGCGCTCACGCCGGCGGGACTCGCCGAGCGCGTGGCCGGCGCGCTCGCGGGCGGCGGCACCGATCCTGGCGCGCGCGTGGCGGAGATGGCAGCCGGGTTCGGCGCGGGCGCCGGGGCGCTGAAGATGGGTGCGGCGGTGCTCGCCACGGGCGTGATCGCCACGGGCGCGGCCACGGTTCCGCTGAGGCATCACAGCCACCACTCAGCGGCGTCCAAGACCGCGGTCAGGGCGCGACCACAGCCTCACAAACCGGCCGCCCCAGAGGCCACGCGGATGGACGATCACGCGGGACTTGTGTCGAGGCATGGGAGCAGTGGGCACAATGGCGTTCGCCACGAGGGAGGGTCCGAGTCCCATCACGGCTCGGGCAGTAGCGGCGACGACGGCAGCCTCCTGGTTAAGGAGCCGAGCGAGCACCACAGCGGCTCGGGCGGTGGCGGTTCTTCCGGGAAGGACGGCTCAGGCGGCAGCGGCAGCGACGACAACAGCGGCTCTCAGCAGGAGACGGGCGACGGTGGCGGCGGCACCGAGTCCAACAGCGGCGACGGGGGCGGCGGCGACACGGTGACGGCGCCCACCGACGGCATCGACGACAGCTCCGGCAGCGGCGACGGAGGCGATGGCGGCGGCGAGACCCTCATCGCACCCACAGGCACCACCGGCACAAGCGGCCCGACCACGATGGACCAGTCCGGCAAGGACGGCGGCGGCTCCGGTTCAGGGTCAGGCAGCGGGACGTCCGGCAGCGGCGGCGGCTAAGCGCTGATCGCCACCATGCGCTCGATCGGCACCCGCGCCCGCTCGGCCACTGCCGGGTCGACCTTCACCTCGTAGCGCTCTCCCCCTTCGGCGAGCGCGTCGCGCAGCTTCGGCAGCGTGATCATCTTCATGAACTGGCACACCGCCGCGCGGTTCGCCGGGACGAACGTCTTGCCCGGGTTCTCGTGCTCGAGCGGGTAGAGCATGCCGGTCTCGGTCGCGACGATGAAGCGGTCGGCGTCCGACTCCTGGGCGAACTTGAGCATCCCGCCCGTGGAGAGCATGTGCGTGCGCTCGGGATCGACGTCGCCCGCGGCCACGTACTCCATGACGGACGTCGAGCAGCCGCACTCGGGGTGGATCAGGAACTCCGCGCCCGGATTCTCCTCGCGGACCTGCGCGATGTCCGTCGGGCGGATGCCCGCGTGCACGTGGCACTCGCCCATCCACACCTTCATGGGCTTGCCGGTGACCTTCTCGACGTACGCGCCCAGGAACATGTCCGGGCCGAAGAGGATCTCCACGTCCTCGCCGTGCTCGCGGCGGATGTGCTCCACCACCTGCACAGCGTTGGAGGACGTGCAGCAGTAGTCGGTCTCGGCCTTCACCTCGGCCGTGGTGTTCACGTACATCACCACGATCGCGCCGGGGTGCTCGGCCTTCCAGGCGCGCAACTCGTCGGCGCTGATCGAGTCGGCGAGCGAGCAGCCGGCGCCGAGATCGGGGAGGAGCACGGTTTTCTCGGGGCTGAGGATCGAGGCGGTCTCCGCCATGAAGTGCACGCCGCAGAACGCGATCGTTTCCGCGTCGGTGGCGGCCGCCTGGCGGGAGAGCGCGAGCGAATCGCCCACGAAGTGCGCGACGTCCTGCACCTCGGGGACCTGGTAGTTGTGGGCGAGGATCACCGCATTGCGCTCCTCCGCGAGCGCGAGCACCTCGTCCTTCAGGCGCGCGATCTCCTCCGCGGAGAGGTGCGGCGCCATCGGGCCCGTCGGGGCCATAGGCAGAGACTGCATGTTTCGAACCTCGCTAGGTGTCGAAATGAAGCTCGCTCTGTGAACGAGCTGTAAAACCAATTCCCAGTTTAGTCGCTCAAAGCGCTCGCGGCTTGAGACCAGCCGCCCGTGTGCGTCCCTTTTCGAGCCCCTAGAGCGGGTCGAGTAGCAGGCTGAGGTCGAGCGCCGGCGCGGAGTGCGTCAGCGCGCCGACGCTGATCCAGTCCACGCCGGTCTTGGCGATCGCGCGCACGGTGTCGACGTTCACGCCGCCGGAGGCCTCCGTCTCGGCGCGGCCCTTCGCGCGGGACACCGCCTCGCGGAGCTCGTCGAGCGACATGTTGTCGAGCAGGATGCTCTTCGCCCCCGCGCCGAGCGCCTCGTCCACCTCGTCGAGCGTCGCGCATTCGATCTCCACCGCCATGCCTTCGGGCGCGGCCGCCAACGCCTTGCGCGTGGCCTCTCCCACGCCGCCGCCCAGCGCGGAGTGGTTCTCCTTCACGAGCATCGCGTCATAGAGGCCGGTGCGGTGGTTGTGGCCGCCGCCCGCGAGCACCGCCTGCTTCTCAAGCGCGCGCAGTCCGGGCGTGGTCTTGCGAGTGTCGAGGATCTTCGCCCCGGTGCCATCCACCGCCTGGACGTAGCGGGCGGTTAGCGTGGCCACGCCCGAGAGCCGCCCCAGGAAGTTGAGCGCCACGCGCTCGCCGGCCAGGATCCATTGCGCCGAGCCGGCCACCTCGGCGACTAGGCCGCTGTTGCGCCACTCGCCCTCTTCCACGTGCGCGTGCCAGCGCAGCCCGGGATCGAGACGCCGGAACACGGTTTCCGCCGCTTGCAGCCCCGCTATCACCCCTGGGGCCTTCTGCTCTATGCGCGCACGGGCAAGCGCGTTCGCGGGAACGACGGCGAGGCTCGTCACGTCGCCTGAGCCGAGATCCTCCTGCAGCGCGCGGTCGATGAGCTCCTGCATCGCGCGGCAGCGTAGCTCAGGCCGCCACGCTCACCCGACGTGCCGCCGTCGCTGCGGCCACCAGCTCGGACAGCGCCGCGCCGCGCGGTGCCGGGTCGAGCGGGAGCTCGTGCGCCTCGTTCGACGCGAGCCACGAGCTGACGATCCGCACCTCGTCCACCTCCTCCACCGGCACAGCGCCCGCACCCGGCTGCGCGGCATCGAGCACGGCGGCGGTGCGCTCCTCGAGCTCGGGGAGGGGCGGGAGCGGACCCCAGTCGCGCACCCGGCCGCGGACAACCCAGAACGCGTCGAGCCGCGGCTTCACCGGATGGCGCGCGAGAACGAGCCGCGAGGTCGCGTGGGTGGCGCGCAGCACCCCGCCGAGGCGGCCCAGCAGATCGGCGAGCCGCTCGAGGCGGCGGCGCAGCACCTCGGCACGCTCGTAGCGGCGCTCGGCGGCTGCCTCCCGCATTCGCTCCTCGATGTGGCCGAGCAGCAGCGTGCTGGCGTCGTCGGCGGCGTCGAAGAGCGCGAGCGCCTCGTCGAGCTTGCGGCGGTAGGCGTTCGGGTCGAGGTCGCCGAGGCAGGGCGACGAGCAGCGGCCCATCTGCCCGTAGATCGAGGCGTGCTCGCGGCGGCGGAGGCGCCGGCCGCAGTGGCGCAGCAGGAACAGCGACTCGAGCTGCGCGATCAGCTCCTCCGCCGCGCCCTTGCCGCGCAGCGGACCGATGTTCACCGCGCGCCCGGGCGCCGGCTCCTCCGCCAGCTCGAGCACCGGGTACTCGATGTCGAACCGGCAGCGCAGGTAGAGCCAGCCGTCGGTGCGCTTGAGCGCCTTGTTGCCGGGTGGCTGCCACGCCTTGATCAGCCGATTCTCGAGCACGAGCGCGCCCAGCTCCGAGTTGGTGGGCTTGTAATCGACCACCGCGGCCTTCTCGGTCCAGCCGGAAGGGGCACAGAAGTGCGAGCGGGCGCGGCTGCGTACCGACACGGACTTGCCGACATAGAGCGGCCGCCCCCGCTCGTCGCGGAACACGTAGACGCCCGGGTCGTCAGGCAGCTTGCTGAGGTCGGGCCGCTCTTCGCGCGGGATGCGAACGGGCGGAGGCTTGCCCGCGCGCCGCCGTGTGCCCACCAGCTCGAGCGCGTCGCCGACCGTTGCCGCATGAGTGCAGAGGCGCGGGAAGAGCGCGCAGAACACGCGCGCACACGTCTCGGCATCAATCAGCGCTCGGTGCGCGCCCTCCACCTCGATCCCGAGCGACTCCGCCAGCGCCCCGAGCTTCCGCTGCCGCGAGAGCGGCGCGAGCTTGCGCGCGAGGTTGACCGTGCAGAGGAAGGGCGGCCGCGGCCACTCCACGCCCGCGCGCTCGCACGCCTGCGCGAGCGCGCGGCGGTCGAAGCTCGCGTTGTGGGCGATCAGCACGCGGTCGCGCGCGAGCTCGGCCAGCTCCTCCAGCACGCCGGCGGGCTCGGGCGCCGCGTCCACCATCGCCTGCGTTATGCCGGTGAAGCGCTCGATCCCGCGCGAGAGCGGTTGCTGCACGCGAACGAGCGACTCGAAGCGGTCGTGCAGCTCACCGCCGCCCACGAGCACGGCGCCCACCTCGGTGAGCTCGCAGAGCTCGCCGGCGCGGCCGTTCGTCTCGACGTCGACGGCGAGGAACTCGGCGCTCGCCAGCGGCTGTTCGCGGATCGACATGGGGGCGAATGGGATACGCCCCCGGTCGGACGGCACGCAACCGCGCCGTCGCGCTCAGATCTCGAGACGCGACTCCTCGAGGTCGAAGTCGCGCAGCAGGCGGTGCATCACCTCATTCGAGATCTCGCCTTCGTTGCGCAGGCGGACGAGAGCTTCGCGTTCGGCCGCCAACACTGAGATCACGATCTGCTGGTAGGCGAGCGAGCGGTCCTCGTAGCCGTCGTCCTCGATCTTGCCGGCGCGGGCGGCAAAGCGGCGCTTGCGGTACTCGTACCCTCGGCGCAGGCGGTCGATCGTGTCGTCGCGCGTCCAGTCCTCCTCAGCGAGCTCGTCGATGCGCTGGAGCGCGGCCTTGGTGGCGTAGAGGCGTGCCTTGATCTCCTCCATCTCGCCGTCGCCGCCGTCGCTCACCCGCAGCTTGTGGATGAGGGCGGGCAGCGTGAGTCCCTGGAGCACGAGCGTGACGAAGATGACGTTGAAGGTGAGGAAGATGATCAGGTCGCGCTGCGGGAACGGCTCGCCCGCGTGGGTGTTGAGCGGCAGCGCGAGCGCGGCGGCGAGCGACACGGCTCCGCGCATCCCGCTCCACGCGATGACCACGCGCAGGGCAGCGCCCACCCTGCGGGCGCGCTGGCTCGGCCGTCTGTCGAGCGCGCGGATGATGTACGGCGTGGTGAAGAGCCAGATGAAGCGCGTGGCGATCACCACCGCGCACACCGCCGCGGCGTAGCCCGCGAGCGTGCCGGCGGAGTAGCCGCCGAGCCGGTCCAGCACCGTGCGCAGCTGGAGTCCGATCAGGACGAACAGCGCGGCGTTGAGCAGGAAGTCGAGGATGTCCCAGACGAAGAAGCCCTGAAGGCGCGTGCGCGGCGCGATGATGCTGGGACCGCGAAAGCCCATGTAGATGCCGGTGGTGACCGCGGCGAGCACCCCTGAGACGCCGAGAGCCTGGGCGGGGATGAACGCGGCGTAGCCACTGAGTAGCGAGATCGTGATGTTCACCTGGACGTCCGCGATCCGCGCCCGGACCTGGGCCAGCACCCAGCCCATCGCGAGCCCGACCGCGATCCCGCCCGCGGCGCTCAGCAGGAACTTCAGGCTCGCGTCCGCGAGGGAGAAAGTGGCGCCCACCGCCGCTGCCACCGCCACGCGGTAGGCCACGAGCGCGGTCGCGTCGTTGAAGAGGCCCTCGCCCTCAACCGCGCTCACGATCCGGCGCGGCAGGCCGAGCCGGCGCATGATGCTGCCGCCCGCGAGCGGATCGGTGGGAGACACGATCGCCCCGAGCGCGAAGGCGGCGGCCCACGACATCCCGTCGATCACCGCGTGCGCCACCAGTGCCACGATCGTCATCGTGAACAGCACGAGGCCGATCGAGCTGAGGCTGAGCGAGCGCAGGTTCGAGCGCAGGTCGCTGAAGTTCGCGAAGAACGCCGCGGAGTAGAGGAGCGGCGGCAGGAACACCACGAGCACGACGTCCGGGTTGAGCTTCACCTCCGGCACGCCGGGGATCAGCCCGAACAGCGCGCCGGCGATCACGAGAACGATCGGGTAGGGGATCGACACGTAGCGCGCGAGCGCGCTCAGGCCGGCGACCGCCACGAGCAGCCCTGCGATCAGAAGTTCGGCCTGACCCATTTCGGGTCAGTGTGAACCGTTGCCGTCCATCCCGGCACGGCGCAGGAGCTCTGCTCGCACGAAGCCGTCGAGATCGCCGTCGAGCACGCGCTGGGCGTCGCCCATCTCGAAGTTCGTGCGGTGATCCTTGACCATCGTGTACGGGTGAAGCACGTAGGAGCGGATCTGCGAACCCCAGGCCACGTCCTGCGCCTCGCCCTTCTCCTTCGCGATCTCCTCGCGCCGCTTCTGCTCCTCGAGCTCGAGCAGGCGCGACTTGAGCATCGCCATCGCGGTCGCCTTGTTGGACGACTGCGAGCGCTCGTTCTGGCACTGCACGACGATGCCCGTCGGCCGGTGCGTGATGCGCACGGCCGAGTCCGTCTTGTTCACGTGCTGGCCGCCGGCGCCGGACGCGCGGTAGGTGTCGATCTGGAGGTCGTCGTCGCTGATCTCGACGTCCGTGGCCTCGTCCACGAGCGGCGAGACCTCCACGAGCGCGAAGGACGTGTGGCGGCGCGACTGCGAGTCGAACGGCGAGATCCGCACCAGCCGGTGCACGCCTTTCTCCGCCGAGAAGAGGCCGTACGCGTTCTCCCCGCGCGCGATGAAGGTGGCCGACTTGATGCCGGTCTCCTCCCCCTCGCTCGCCTCGACCATCTCGATCTTGAAGCCGCGGCGCTCGGCCCAGCGCATCTCCATCCGAAGGAGCATCTCGGCCCAGTCCTGCGAGTCCGTGCCGCCGGCGCCGGCGTGCACGGACACCACGGCATCGCCCGCGTCGTAGCGGCCGGAGAAGAGCCGCGCCTCCTCGAGCTCGGCCAGCTTGGAAGCGAACAGCTCGCGCTGCTCGTCCAGCTCGCCGGTGATCGACTCATCCTCCTGCGCGAGCTCCTCGAGGGCCTCGATGTCGTCGAGCTCTGTTTCGAGCTCGCGGTAGCCGTTCAGCTTCCGCTGCACGCTCGCGTGCTCGGCGGACACCTTCGCGGCGCGCTCCTGGTCGTCCCAGAAGCCGGGCGCCTGCATCTCCTGCTCGAGCGCCTCGAGGCGCCCGGCTAAGGCAGCCGGGTCAAAGGTAGTCCGCGAGCAGCTTCAGCTGGTCGCGGAGGGGCCCGCCGCTAACCGGCCCCATGGCACTTCTTGAATTTCTTGCCGGAGCCGCACCAGCACGGGTCGTTTCGCCCGATGCGGTCGTGCTCGTCGACGTGGCGGGTCTCGACGTGCGGCAGCAGCTCGCCCGCCGCCTGGTCCGCGTACTCCACGCCCTCCGCGGCGCCCCCGGCCGCGGCGGCCGCGGCAAGCGCGCTCGGCTGATCCTCGGCTGTGCCGCCGGCGTAGGAGAAGCTGCGCGTGGAGCTCGCGTTCGAGGACTGCGCCCATGGCTGCGGCTGCCCGGCCTGCCCGTCGCCATGCCCGTTCGTGCCCTCGATCTCCACCTCGACGCGGAAGATGTAGCGCGCGAACTCCTCCCAGATCGAGTTCATGAGCGCGGTGAACATCTCGAAGCCCTCGTTCTTGTAGGCCACGAGCGGGTCGATCTGCGCGAACCCGCGCAGGTGGATGCCCTCGCGCAGGTAGTCCATGTCGTGCAGGTGCTCGCGCCAGCGCTCGTCGATGATCTGGAGCAGGATCCAGCGCTCGAGGTAGCGCATGAGCTCGGGCCCGAGCTCCTCCTCGCGCTCGTCGTAAGCCTTGACGATGTCCTCGCGCAGGTCCGCCACGAGAGCCGCCTTGTCGAGCGTCTGCGGGTTCACGTCCTCGGGCGCGATCGCCACCGGGTACATCTGCTCGAGCTGGGTGAAGAGGCCCTCGAGGTCCCAGTCCTCGGTGTAGTCGCCGACGAGGTAGTCGTCGACCAGGCGCTCGATCGAGTCGGCCACCTGAAGACGCGCGGTCTCGGACATGTCCTCGCCCTCGAGGATGCGGTCGCGGTACTCGTAGACCACCTCGCGCTGCTGGTTCATCACGTCGTCGTACTCGAGCACGCGCTTGCGGATGAGGAAGTTCTGCTCCTCCACCTTCTTCTGCGCGTTCTCGATCTGCTTCGAGAGCATGCCCGCCTCGATCGCCTCCTCCTCGCCCTCCTCGGACACTGGGCCGAGACGGTCGAGGATGCGGTAGATGCGGTCGCCGGCGAAGAGGCGCACGAGGTCGTCCTCGGCTGAGAGGTAGAAGCGCGACTCGCCCGGGTCGCCCTGGCGGCCGGAGCGGCCGCGAAGCTGGTTGTCGATGCGGCGCGACTCGTGCCGCTCGGTGCCGAGGATGAACAGGCCGCCGGCCTCCATCACCTTCTGGCGGTTCTGCTCGACCTCCTGCTCGATGCCGGGGAAGACCTCGTCCCAGGCCTTGTTCCACTCGTCGCTGTCCGGCTCGAGACCGCGCTTCATCAGCTCCTGGTGGGTGCGGTGCTCCGCGTTGCCGCCGAGCTTGATGTCCACGCCGCGGCCGGCCATGTTGGTGGCGATCGTGACCGCGCCGGGCTGGCCCGCCTCGGCGACGATCTCCGCCTCGCGCGCCGCGTGCTCGGGCTTGGCGTTCAGCACCGTGTGCTTGATGCCGCGCTGGCTGAGGCGCTGCGAGAGAAGCTCGGACACCTCGACGGATATCGTGCCCACGAGCACCGGCTGCGCGTTCGCGTTGCGCGCCGCGATCTCGCTCAGGACCGCGTTCCACTTGCCTTCCTTGGTCTTGTAGATCTGGTCGTTCTGATCCTTGCGGATCATCGGCTCGTTGGTGGGGATGTCGACCACCTGAAGCTCGTAGATCTTCATGAACTCGGTGGCCTCGGTGATGGCCGTGCCGGTCATGCCGGAGAGCTTTTCGTAGCGGCGGAAGTAGTTCTGGTAGGTGATCGTGGCGACGGTCTGGTTCTCCTCCTGGATCGCCACGCCCTCCTTCGCCTC
>JAICJR010000219.1 GCA_025928345.1 Thermoleophilaceae bacterium
CCGCACGCGTGAGCTTCACGATGCGCTCAAGCGCCGCTGTATATACCACTGGCTCGATCACCCCTCGGTGGAGCGCGAGGTGGAGATCATCCGCCTGCGGGTCCCCGGCGCGGACGAGGATGTGGCGCGGGCAGCCGCCAAGGCGGTGGCGAGGCTGCGTCAGCTCGACCTCGTCAAGCCGCCCGGGGTGGCCGAGACGGTGGACTGGACGGCGGCGGTGGTCTCGCTGGGCTGCGGCCTGCGGCCGGAGGAGTTCGCGGACACCGCGGGCACCCTCCTCAAGCATCGCGAGGACATCGAGACAGCAGCCAGGTTTGGCTTCGACCGGCTGCTCGAGGCGGGGAACGGTGAGGCCGCCGCCGGCTGAGCCCGGGCTCGACCTCGAGAGGGCCGTGGTGAGCTTCCGCCGCGGGCTCGCGGAGGAGGGCGTGGCATGCGGGCCGTCGCGCTCGGCGCTCGCGGCGGAGGCGCTGCGCGCGCTGGACGAGCGCTCGCGGGGCGACGTCTACTGGGCGCTTCACTCCACGCTCATCTCCCGCCCCGAGGACCGCGATGCCTTCGACCGCCTGTTCACCCGCTTCTGGAACGGTCAGACCGGCACACCGTTGCCGCCGTCGCGCAGCGCGCCCTCGGACCCCGAGGCCGAGGCCGGGCGCCGGCGCAACCGTGGCGGCGGCGATCAAGGTGAGGAAGCCGGTGGCGGCGTCCACCCGGGCGACGGCGACGGTGACGAGAAAGAGGTCGGCGAGGTGCAGAGCGGCGCGGTGGCCTCGGCCTACGAGCGGCTCGGTTCGCTTGACTTCCGCGCCTACGGGCCGGAGGAGCTCGCGCTCGCGCGGCGGCTGATGACGAGGCTCGCGCAACAGGTGCCACGGCGGCGCTCGCGCCGGCTCGAGCCGTCACATGTCGGCCGCCGGCGCATCGACTTCCGCCGCACGGTGCGCGACTCGATGCGCACCGAGGGCGAGCCGCTCGGGCGGGCATGGCGCACCCGCAAGCTCGTGCCACGGCGCATGGTGTTCCTAGTCGATGTCTCGGGCTCCATGCGGGAGTACGCCGTGCCCATTCTGCTCTTCTGCCAGATGGCCATTCGCGCCGGCCGCGGCACCGAGACGTTCGCGTTCGGCACCCGCCTCACGCGGCTCACGCCGCACCTGCGCGCCGGCAGCGCCGCGGCCGCGCTCGAGCGGGCTGTGCGGATCGTGCCGGACTGGGCGGGCGGCACGCGAATCGGAACCAACCTCAAGTCGTTCAACGACGACTGGGGGCGCTCCGGCATGACGCGCGGCGCGATCGTGACGATCGTCTCCGATGGCTGGGAGCGCGGGGACGTGGCCCTGCTGGAGGAGGAGCTCGAGCGCCTGCAGCGCACAAGCCGGACCCTGCTCTGGCTCAATCCGCTGGCCGCAGATCCGGGGTACGAGCCCCTCGCCGCGGGCATGGCGGCGGCCCTCCGGCACGTCGAGGGATTCCTTCCGACCCACAACATTGCGAGTCTCGAGGGGTTCGTAACTCGTCTCGCTGAGCTCGAATAAGGCTCTCCAAAGCCATTTCGAGCCGCACGGCTCAACGCGAGCTTAATTCGCGAATCCGTCGAGCTTGATATGAATGCGGAATTGCATGTAACTTGTGATTCCACAGTCGTGCAATGGCGTTTTTGGCGGCCCGCGCCAGTCTCAGTGAGGGGCGTGGTTGGCGTGGGTTTCCGGCGTGTACGGGTGATCCAATATCTGCACAGAGGAGACTGGCTCATGGGGAGTGGTACTCAGGTAGGAGGGGGAGGACGGCGGTTGACCCGCCGTCTCGCAGGTGCTGCAGTGGCAATGGCGGCGGTCGGCCTGGTGGCCACCGGCTGCGGCTCGAGCAGCAGCAACGGGGGCTCCGCGAGTTCCAGCGGCGGTTGCTCTGATCTCGAGATCGGCGTGATGGGGCCGATGACCGGCACATTCGCCAGCTACGGCACGACGGCGCTGCATGCCGCGCAGTTCAAGCTGAAGCCTTTCGAGGCGAAGAATCCGAAGTGCCACATCAAGCTCGTCCAGTTCGACTCGCAGGGTGACCCGAAGCAGGGCCCCGGGCTCGCGCGCAAGGCGATCGCCAACCAGAAGATGGTCGCCATTCTCGGCCCGGCGTTCTCGGGCGTCACGCAGGCGGTCACCCCGATCCTCGACGCGGCGGGCATGCCGATGATCACCGCCACCTCGACGAACGGCCAGCTCTCGCAGAGCGGCTGGAAGGTGTTCCACCGCACGGTCGTGAACGACTCGCAGGAGGGGCCGACGGAGGCCAAGTACATCGTCAACAACCTGCACCTGAAGAAGGTCGCGGTGGTTGACAACGGCCAGACCTACGGCAAGGGCCTCGCCGACCTCGTTCGCAAGGAGCTCAAGCAGCTCGGCGGCCAGGTGGTCGACTCGGAGTCGATCGACGCCAACGGCAGCGACTACTCCTCGACGATCAACCGCATCCGCGCGGCCAATCCGCAGGTCGTCTACTGCGGTTGCCTCGATCCGGAGGCGGCTCGCCTCGTCAAGCAGATGCGCGCGGCGGGCGACAAGACGACGTTCACCGGCGGCGCCGGCCTGAACACCAACCAGTACCTCAAGGAGGCCGGAAAGGCCGTGAACGGCTCCCAGGTGGGCTCGGGCGGCGTTGACGCTCAGAGCACGCCGCAGGGCAAGGCCTGGCTGGCGTCCTGGAAGCAGACGTTCAACGGCCCGCCCGACCTCTACGCGGTGGAGTGGACGAATGCCGCGCAGGCGCTCTACAACGCCATCGGCAGCGGCCACACCTCGCGCCAGTCGATCCAGCAGTACCTGGGCACGGTGTCCTTCCCGGGTGCCGCGGGCGGCACCGTGGCCTTCACGCCGCAGGGCGACGTGAAGAACGGCAAGCTCAACTGGTACATCGTGAAGAACCAGCAGTTCAAGCTGGTGAACTCGATTCCGCTCATCACCCTCGGCGGGTGATGGCAAGCCGCTAGACGGTGACTCCGGGATCGGCATCGGTCAATATCGACCTCGCGACCAAAACGTCGCGAGGTCGAGGCCGGTGCCGGTCCCTCACCGCCTTCCGGCGCTTCGAGCACTGATTCGGCAACCGGCGGAGTCGAGATATGTCAGCTCTGTACCACCAGTTCGCAGCCTTCACGATCAGCGGCCTGACCGTGGGCGCCATCTACGCGCTGCTGGCCTCCGGCTACACGATCGTCTACCGCATCCTCGGCCTCTTCAACTTCGCGCACGGCGGGGTGTTCATGGTCGGAACCTTCATCGCGCTGTTCGTCGCTCGCGGCATGAACACCAACCCGAGCATCGCGTCGAGCGCACTGATCGGAGTCGTGGCAATGGTCGTCGCAGCGGCGGCCGCCACCACCGTTCTCTCGGTCGGCCTCGAGTTCTCGATCTTCCGGCCGATCCGCATCCGGCAGGGCGGCGGGCTGCCGGCGCTCGTGGCCGGCCTCGGAGCCATCAGCGTGCTCCAGGAGATCTTCGCCAAGTGGCAGGGCCACTACCCGGTGCGCGTTCCGCAGGCGGTCGGCTCGAGCACGGTCACCACGATCTTCCACGGCGAGCTGCATGTGTCCCAGCTCGTGGTGTTCGTCGGTGCGATGGCCACCCTGATCCTCCTGCAGCGCTACGTCGCGCTCGCGCGCACGGGGCGTGCCCTGCGCGCTGCCGGCCAGGACGCCAAGACGGCCGCGCTGATGGGCATCAACGTCGAGCGGGTCGTGATCGTGTCGTTCATCATCGCCGGTCTCACCGCCGGCGTCGCGGCCACGCTCTCGAACATCTACCTCGGAAGCACCTGGTACTTCGAGGGCTTCTCGCTGGGCATCAAGGGCTTCACCGCCGCGCTTCTCGGCGGCATGGGCAGCATCGGCGGCGCGATAGCCGGCGGCCTGGTGCTGGGCCTGGCGGAGAGCTACGGTGCGGCGGTGTTCGGCGTGGAGTGGCAGGACGTGATCGCGTTCGCCGCCCTGGTCCTCGTGCTGCTCATCCGTCCGCGCGGCATCGTGGGTGAGCGCATGGCGACGGTGCGTGCATGAGAGGCGGTGGCGTAAGCGCGGCACGAAGCCGCTGGCGCGCCGTCAGCGCGTACGACGTGCGCGGGCGCCTGCTTGCGCTGCCGGCATGGGCGCGCCTGCTGCTCCTCGTCGCCCTTATCGCCTTCGTCTACGGGCTGCCCTACATGACGATCCCGGTGCTCGACACGCCGGGATCGAACTTCGCCACCGTCCTGTTCTTCCCCGTGGGGATGTACGTGCGGTGCGCGGTGGGGCTCGACCTCGCGGTGGGCCGTGCGGGCATCGTGAACTTCGGCTTCGCCGGCTTCTTCGCGCTGGGTGCCTACACCATGGCGTGGCTCGCCACGAAGCACGGCGTGAACTTCTACGCCACCCTGCCGATCGCGGCGGTGGTCGGCGCGGTCGCCGCGCTGATCCTGGGCGTGGCCACGCTGCGCCTGCGGGGCGACTACCTGGCGATCGTCACCCTGGCCTTCGGCCTGATCGTCGTAGCGATCATCAACAACACGTCCGCACTCGGAGGCATCAACGGGATCTCCGGCGTGCCGCACCCGGGCCCGCTGCTCGGCCTCACCTTCGGCACCTTCGATGCGGCCCCCTACGACATCCTGCTGTTCACGATCATCATCCTCGTGATCTTCGCGATCATGCGGCTCTTCAACAGCCGGGTCGGTCGTGCCTGGTCGGCCATCCGCCAGGACGAGGACGTGGCGGAGCTGATGGGGGTCCCGACCTTCCGCTTCAAGGTCGCGGCGCTCGTGCTCGGCGGAGCGATCGGCGG
>JAICJR010000144.1 GCA_025928345.1 Thermoleophilaceae bacterium
GTAGTCGTCGGGCGACCGCGCGAACGCGTAGAGGCTCCAGGCGACGCTCGGCGTGACCTCCGACGAGATGCCTCGCCAGGCCCCACCCGCATGCCGGTCGAGGCCCGCCGCGTGCAGCCTGCCGGCCGCGGCCGGCGGCTCCAGCTCGAGCCAACCGGCGACGCGCTCGATCGCGCGGGCTACCGACTCGTCCTCGGCCGCCGCCCGGCCGGCGACCTCGCCGAGAAACGCCCGCGGCTCGAAAGGCCCGGGGCGCGCCGCGAGCAGTGCCGCCCAGGCGACCGCCACCGCGCCGGCGGTACAGCGCGGGTCGCGGTGGGTGACGAGGCTCTGCTCGCGGGCCGCGGCCAGCATCGCGTCGGGGTCGCGCGCGAGCAGCACGCCGAGGGGCGCCACTCGCATCGCGCTCCCGTTGCCCGCGTAGGGCGCCGGCGTGCCCGACTCGCGCCAGCTCGTCCCGGCGAGCAGCCGTGCGGCCGCGGCGCGGGACCCCGGCCCCGCCCCGACGTCGAGCCGGTCGCGAAACAGGTCGCTCAGCCGCGCGGCGAACGCTGACGCGCTCCATCCGCCGGCGTCCCTCGCGCCGAGCAGCAGCGCGCGGGCGAGCTGGGTGTCGTCGGAGTACTGGCCGAAGGGAAATTGCGGATGGCTGCGCGCGCCGGCGTGACCAGCCCGCAGCCAGGAGCGGACGTACTCCGCGGCCACGTCGGGCGGCTCGGCCTCGACCACGAAGCCCAGCGCATCGCCCAACGCCTTGCCGAGGAGGGCGCCGGTCAGGGGTTCCACGAGGCGAGCGAGTATCGGTTCGGAGGCGTCATGGTAGGATCGCCGCGGCCTGTCCCTGCTCCCGCATCGTGCGGGACGAGTTCGACAACCGGCTCGGGATGCCGAGTGGCGGAGCGACGGAGGAAAACGGAGGGAGAACGGACAGGGTGGGATTCGAACCCACGATACCGGTATACCGGTTTTCGAGGCAGCCATCGCGAAAGCGGAAACTTTCGCCCAGAGCGGAAATGACTCGAATCCCACCCTGCCCTATCGATCTGCGAAAGGATATGCGGCCGCAGTTTTCGCGCAACTCTAACCCAAGCTTAACCTGGGCGGCGCGCCCCACCGAGGTTAACCCTACTGCCCGTTCACCAACCGCTCGAAGCGCGGGTTGCCACGGAGGGAAGCGAAGTTCGGGTCGATCTTGAGCCAGCCGGGCGAATACCAGTAAGGCTGCTTGAGCAGCGACTCGAGTCGGTCGAGGGCCGGTTCGGACTCACCCACGATGAGATGGATCAAGGCAAGCACACGCAGGAGGTCTACCCCCTGCGCGTTCCTGCTGATTGGCAGTAGCTCCACGCCGCGATTCCCTTCGTGTACCGCCTCGGCACGGCGGCCCAGGTACGCGAGCGCGAGGCCCAGGTACGAGTGGGTCGGAGCGTCCTCAGGTACGTCGCGTAGCCGGGCCTCGTAGGTAAGGCGAGCGGAGTCCGCGTAGACGCGCGCCAGGGCGGAATCCCCACGGAGCGCGTGCGTCTCGGCCAGCGCGAGGCCCCACGCAGCCCGGTCGCCGCCAAACGGCCCGGGCGAGAGTCGCAGAAGCTGCTGCTGCTGCTCATCGTCGAGCACCCAGTACAGGTCGGACATGGCGACTTGTGCCACAAGGGCTTCGGCGTCTACATCTCCCCGCACGGCTCGGAGCACCGACCGCGCCCCGGCCAAGTCACCCTGGGCGAGGTGGGTGGCGATCAGTGCAACAATCGCCTGGAGGTTGCTCGGCGCGAGTGCCCGCGCGCGCTCAGCCGTGGACAGTGCTTCCGCGTAGCGACGGCGGGTGAGCAGTGGCCAGGTGAGTGAATGCGCAATTTCGACGCGTCGCGGATCGAGCACTTCCGCCTCTCGCATCTGCGCAATTCCTTCGTCAACCCGCCCGAGGAGGAACTCGCCCCACCCTGCCCAGGCCAGCAGCCTTGCATCCTTCGGCGCAAGCTGCCGGCCTTTCGTGTACTGTTCAAGCGCTCGTGGCTCGTCAAACCGCACCATCTCGTAATAGTTGCCGAGCGCGAGGTAGCCGTCGCCACCCTTGGGCGCGAGCGCAAGCGACCGCTCAGCTGCGCGCTGAGCCGCCATTGCCGCTGCCGAGTGGTCCGGGGCGTTCCAGTACAGAAACGAGTAGGCTCTCGAGAGCTGAGCCCAGGCGAGGGCGAAGCTGGAATCGAGGGTCACCGCCCGCTGGTAATAGTCTCGCGCGCGCCGAAGCGCCGCCTGATCCAGGTTACCGAGACCGTTGGCGGCCTGCTCGCCACGGAGAAACGCATCGTACGCGGCCAGGTTCTCAGTCGGGCGTTCGCGGATTCGCTCCTGCTCGCCCGCGCCGAGGGCTACACCGAGTGCCTCGGCTACTCGGCCAGCGATTTGTCCCTGCACCTGGAACACGTCGGTAAGCGGGGCCTCGAAGGGTGCTTGCCACTTGGTTGAAGCCGTCGTGACCTGAATCAGTTCGGGACTGACGCGCACGCGGCTCGTTCCGCCTGATGGCTTTGCCTTTTCCCACCGAACGGTGCCGGTCAGAAGGTACTGCACCCCCAGCTCCCGCCCGATCTGCTGCGGGTTCTTGGTGGTCTGCTTGTATAGGACCGAACTGGTGCGGGCGATCACTTCGAGGCCAGTGATTGCTGTCAGCTTGCCGCGCACCTCGTCGGTAATCCCGTCGGCGAAATACTCATCCTCGGCAGAGCCGAGGTTTTCGAAGGGGAGCACCGCAAGCCGCATCGGGCCGGGTGCACCCGCTTCAGCCTGCCGGCGGCTGTTGCGCCAAGCGAAGAGAATGCCGAGCCCGATGAGGGCAAGTGCGGCCAGTCCGGCAGCCCCCCGCCACCCTCGCCCTAGAGTTGGCTCCGATTTGCCTGCAGGCGCACGCACTGTCGACGAGGTGGGCAGCGGCGTCGCGACTGGCGTCACAGTTGGCGGCGCGAGGGCTCGGGCGAAGTCAGCGGCCGTGGCGAAGCGGTCGGCCGGCGCTTTGGCGAGGACGCGCTGGAGCGCCTGGTCCACTTCCTCCGGCACCGTCTCCCGTAACCGCCGGGCCGAGGGTACCGGGTCGAGGGCCCGTTTCGCCATGATCGCGTGAGGCGTGGCCCCCATGTACGGAGGCTCCCCAGTCAACATTTCGTAGAGCACGCAGCCCAGGCTGTACAGGTCGGAGCGTCCGTCCACCGTGCCGGAGCCACGGCTCTGCTCCGGGCTCATGTAGGGCGGCGTCCCGACCAGCATCCCACTACTCGTGAGCTGCTGCTCCCGGCCCTCCAAGGCGCGCGCAAGGCCGAAGTCCGCCACGAGCGCATGACCCTGGCTGAGCAGAATGTTCTCCGGCTTGATGTCCCGATGGACGATGCCCTGGCGGTGGGCGTAGCCGAGCGCGTCGGCTACCTCGCAGGCTATCCGCAGCGCCACGTCCAAAGGCAACTGGCCCTCACGACGAAGCCAGTCGCGGAGGCTCTCGCCGTCCACGAACGGCATGGTGTACCACAGTTGCCCCGCCGCTTCGCCGGAATCGTGCACCGGGAGGATGTGCGGATGCTGGAGTCGCGCTGCCAGGCGGATCTCACCCTGGAAACGTTCGGGTCCCAGGGTGGCGGCCAGCTCCGGTCGCAACACCTTGAGCGCGACCTTGCGGTCGTGCTTGAGGTCATGGGCGAGATACACCGTGGCCATGCCGCCCTGCCCCAGCTCGCGTTCGAGCTGGTATCGTGCCTCAAGAGCCTCCTGAAGGCGCTGGCGCAACTCGGGGGTCACGAGCCGTTCACCAGCCGCTCGAAGCGCGGGTTGCCTCTGAGGGGGGTGAACGTGGGGTCGATCCTGAGCCAGCCGGGCCAGAGATAGTGGCTCTTGACGAGCGGCTCGAGCAGGTCGAGTGCCTTCTCGTGCTCGCCAACGAGGACGTAAGTCCTAGCGAGCTGGTCCTGAACTTGTTTTGGGGCCTCTGGGCCACGGCCGGTTGCCACGAGTTCCAGAGCGCGCTCGCCCTCGCGAATCGCGCCCGTCTTGTGTCCTGCGTAGGCGAGCGCTCTGCCGAGCAGCGCGTGTGTCGGCGCGTCCTGAGGCACCTCCCGAAGCCTGGCCTGCAGGACAAGCCGGACCGAGTCGGCATAGCTTCGCGCTGACGCGGTGTCGCCACGGAGCGCGTGGGTCGCGGCCAGCGCGAAGCCCCACGCAGCCCGGTCGTCCCCGAACGGGGCGGGCGAGAGGCGGAGGAGCAGGCGCTGCTGGGCGTCGTCCAGAACCCAGTAGAGATCATCCCAGGTAGCGATGAACGCCACCAGCGCGGCGGGGTCTACCTCACGTGGCACGTTCCGAAGCACCTCCCGAGCGCCGGGGAGATCGCCCTGCGCCACGTGGGCCTCCACCTTGGCGTGGATGAGCCCGAGGTTCGTCGGGGCGAGCGCCAGGCCACGGTCCGCCGCCTGCAACGCCTCTGGGTAGCGGCGAAGGCTGACTAGCGCGTACACCGAGCGTGTGGCGGTTTCTACCGAGCGCGGGTCGAGGACCTGCGCCTCCCGCAGGTGCTGGAAACCTTCCTCGGTGCGGCCAAGGGCGAGCTCGTTCTGCGCGGTCACCGTCAGGAACAGGGCGTTCTTCGGCGCGAGCTGCGATGCCCGCCGGGACTGTTCGAGTGCCCGCGCCGCATCGCGGTGGACGCACCAGTGATAGAAGGCGAGGGCGAAGTACCCCTCGGGCAGGTTGGGTGCAAGCGCGAGGGCACGCTCAGCGGCCGCGCGCGCAGCGGCAGGCCCGGTAGCTGTAGGCGTTTCACAAAGAATTTTTGCGTGTGTCAGCGAGAGCTGGGCCCAAGCGAGGGCAAATGTCGAGTCGAGGGCCACCGCGCGCTGGTAGTAATCGAGCGCCCGGCGATACGCGGCGAGGTCCGCTAGTCCTCCAGCCGCGTCTTCGCCTTTGAGGAAGGCGTCGTAGGCGGCAAGGTTCTGCGTTGGCCGCTCCGAGAGCCGCTCTCGCTCCCGTGCGCCGAGGGCCACACCCAGCGCCTCGGCGACGCGGCCCGCCACATCGGCCTGGACGCGGAACACGTCGGTGAGAGCGGCTTCGAAGGGGGCCTGCCACGTAGTCGAGGCACTCGAGACTTGGACCAACTCAGGACTCACCCGTACACGGCTTGACCCGTCCGCATTCTTTTCCCACCGGACCGTCCCGGAGAGCAAGTAATTCACCCCCAGCTCCCGTCCTATCTGCTGGGGACTCTTAGTGGTCTGCTTGTACTCAATGGAGCTGGCCCGGGCGATCACCTCGAGGCCGGGTAGCCCGGTGAGCTTGCCGCGCACCTCGTCCGTCACGCCGTCGGCGAAGTACTGGTCCTCGGGACGGCCGAGGTTCTCGAAGGGGAGCACGGCCAGCCGCTTTGGCCCGCCAGTTCCAGATGCAGGGTGGGTGCGCAACCAGGCGAGTAGAACCGCTGAGCCCAGCAGGGCGACGATGGCCAGTATAGCCAGGCCGCGCGTCATGCGCCGTCGGCCGCCGACGGCCACCGGTGCCGTCAGCGAAGGGGCCGTTGTATTCGTGGCAGAAAGCGAAGGCGCGAGCGACTGGGCGAACTCGGCGGCCGTCCCGAAACGGTCGGCGGGGGTCACCGCGAGTGTCCGGCTGATCGCTTGCTCCACCGGCTCCGGCACGCTCGTCCGCAGCGTACGCACGTGGGGCAGCGGCTCGAGCACCCGCTTCGAAATGACCGCCTGCGGCGTTCGTCCCGTATAGGGGACCTCGCCAGCGAGCATCTCGTACAGGACGCAGCCGAGGCTGTAGAGATCCGACCGACCATCCACATTCGACCTGCCATCCGCCTGCTCTGGGCTCATATAGGCGGGCGTGCCCACCGCCACGCCGGTGGCCGTCAGTTGCTCAGCGTCGGCGGCCTGCAAGGCCCGGGCTATACCGAAATCCACGACCAGCGCGTGTCCTCGGCTAAGCAGGATGTTCTCGGGCTTGATGTCGCGGTGCACGATGCCCTGGCCGTGGGCGTAGGCCAGTGCGTCGGCGACCTCGCGGGCGATCTGCAGGGCGTCGTCCAGCGGCAACTGCACCTCGCGGCGGAGCCGATCCCTGAGGGACTCGCCCTCGACATAGGGCATGGTGTACCAGAGCTGGGAGGCCGCTTCGCCGGAATCGAGCACGGGCAGGATATGGGGATGCTGCAGGCGGGCGGTGGTCCGGATTTCCCGCTGGAAACGTTCCGGGCCGAGAGTTGCGGCCAGGTCGGGATGCACGACCTTTAGCGCGACCGGGCGGTCATGCCGGAGATCGTGCGCTAGAAATACCGTCGCCATGCCCCCCCGGCCTAGCTCCCGCTCGAGCCGGTACCTGTCTGCCAAGCCGCTTTGGAGCTGGTCGCGGAGGTCTACCACGCGGGCCTATCGTGAATGGGACTCGCGGGGAAGCATACCGCTGCGACCTGCCCCAAGACAGGGCCTTTGGTCATGGTCGGGGAGCGACTTTGCCCGGCGTGGGCACTGGTGGGAGGAACGGACAGGGAGGGATTCGAACCCTCGAAGCGGTTGCCCGCTTACCGGTTTTCGAGACCGGCTCCTTCAGCCACTCGGACACCTGTCCAGTTTGCCAGTGCAGTCCTGCGGGGTGCGAAGTCTACAAGGAGAAGGTGGAGTTTTCCAGCCGCAGGCGCAGCACCGCGTCGTGCAGCGTCCTGAGCTGGCGCGCGAGCCGGCTCAGACGCCCCCGCACCAGCGGTGACACGGCCAGGGCATCCAGCTCGGGCAGCTCCCCGAGCGGCGCCGGCGGACGCGAGCCGACGATCGCCGCGGCCATGTCCTCGAGGGCCCCGGACACGAACGCGGAGAACGGAAGCAAGGCCTCGGCCGACGGCGGCTCGGCCGAGTGCCGGCTCAACGCCAGCGCCGCCGCGGACGCGGTGAACCGGCGCGCGTAGGTTATGAGGGTCATGACCGGAGTCACCTCTTCGGCCGCGCCGCTGTGCTCGTCGAGGAGGCGCTGGAGCGACTCTTCCGCGTTGAGCACCGCGACACCCACCCTCCTACGCGCCGCGCGGAGCGCGTCGCTCGCCTGTTGACTGCGATCGCCGAAGCGCCGGACCACCTCGTCGAAGTATGCCCGGACCGCGAGCAGCATCGCCTGGAGGTACACCGGTGTCCGCCGGGCCTCGGGGACGGGCCAGAGCAGCCGGTTGCCCGCCAACGCGAGCGCGCCGCCGAGCGCGGTGTTCATGATGCGGAGTCCGGCCAGGTGCCAGTCGCCCGCGCTGGCCTCGGCGAGGAGCACGAAGGTCGGCGTGAGAAACACGGAGAACGCCGTGTAGTTGAGCGGCAGCAGCGCGACCGAGACGCCCGAGCCGACGAAGGCGAGCACCAGGATCGCCGTCGGCGTATGAAAGAACGCGGCGAGCCCCGCCGTCAGCGCGCCGCCGATGACCGTGCCGAGGACCCGCTGAGCGGCGCGGACGCTGGTGGCGCCCAGCGAGGGCTGCAGGATGAGCACCGCCGTGAGCGTCATCCAGTAGCCGCGGCGTAGCGCGAACGCATCCACCAGCGCCACTGCGGCCGCGGTCACGATCGCGAGCCGCAGCGCGTAGCGCAGCACCAGGGAGTCCGGCGCGAGGACGGCGCGGAGCGGCGCGAGCCACGGCAGCGGCGGCTCCGGGTCTTCCACCTCCTGCGGCCGCTCGAGGGGCGGCAACGCCGCGCCCGAGTTGAGACCGGCCGTCAAGCCGGCGGCGACGGCGGCGTACTGCGCCACGCGGTCAAGCAGCGCGGCGGCCTGGTCGTAGTGGGCGTCCGTTTCGGCGTCCAGAGCCAGGGCGGCGGGCTCGGCGAGGCGCTCGCGCAACCGGTCGCCGCGCCACCCGACCGGCACCGGCCGTGCCTGCCGCTCCTCCTCGACGGCCGCGGCGAGCGCGCGCGCGGTCGAGGCCATATGGGCCAGCGTTTCCGCGAGCGCCTCGTCGGCCTTCGGGCGCCGCCGGTCGCGCGGAATCGACTCCAGCACGTCGGTCAGCCCGAACAGGTGGCCGAAGAGCTGGTCCGCGGTCGCCATGAGCACCAGCAGGCGGGCCCCGCGGCCGCTTTCGCCCGGTCGCCCGCGCCGCAAAGTCGCGAGCGTGGCGCGGGCCGCCTCCAGCGCCGTGCGCACTCGCACCGCCACGGGCACCTGCCCGCTTCGCGTCCATGCCGCTACATCCTCCGCGTAGTCCGCCACGGCTGAATAGACCGCCGCCACGGCAAGGCGCGCCGGCCGGTAGGGACGGAGGGGCCAGAGCACGAGCGCCACGAGCATCGCCCACGCCCCGCCGACGAGCACGAACGCGGCGCGCACGAGCGCGTCACCAGGGATCGGAACCGGGTCGGCGAGCGAGATGACGTAGATCGTGAGCGCCGAAACGCCGACGCTCGTGCCGGCGGTGCCGCACGCCCGGCCGAGGCCGGCGGCCGTGGCGACCAGGAGCGTGAACAGGACCGCGGCGATCGAATGCGAGCCGATCAAGGCCCCGGAGGCCGCCGTGGCGGCGCCGACGAGCGTGAGGCTCGCGATCACGGCAGCGCGCGTCCGATACGGGCCGCCCTTATCGGCCAGGGAGCCGCTGAAGCCGGCGAGGCTCATCCACGTGCCGCCGCCGGTGTGCAGGAAATGGTCGAGCAGGAGGGGCGCGACGGTTGCGATGCTCGCGCGAAGGCCGGCCGCCCAGCCGGGCCGGCCGGCCTTGAAGGTCGTGGCGGACTGAACATCGCGCCACGCGCGGCGAACGGGGCGGAGACCGGCAGTGGACCCGGGGTCGAGGGCGCTCACCCCGCAAGTATACCCGCAGGGCTACCGCACCTCAGCCTTGAGGTGCTCTACGTCGCCATCCGCCGTGCCTGAA
>JAICJR010000297.1 GCA_025928345.1 Thermoleophilaceae bacterium
GGGGCGGGCGCCGCTGGCCGTGCCGGTGCCGGCGGCGCGCCGCCTTCGGTGGACTCGGGCTCGGCGGGTGCTGCCGTGGCCGCGTGGCAGCTCGCCATGTCGCGCACCATGCGACGCGACACGTCCTCGACGATGCCGCGGCCCGTCTGGGCCGCCCGCCCGGTGAGGTCGAGCACCGCGAGCGAGTCCACCCGCGAGGCACCGTCGCCGTTCTCGGAGACCGTCATGGTGATCGTTGCGCTGGCGCTGCCCTGACCGCGCTGCTCGTCCGCGGCGCCCACGAGCACGGCTCGCCGCTCCTCATCGTGGCGTTCGCTGATGCGCACCGTGCCTCCATACACGAACTTCATCGGGCCGAGGCGCACGGTCACGGTCAGCTCCCGCGATCCGTCATCGCGCTCCTTTCCAAGCGACGCTCCTGGCATGCACGGCGCGACCTGCTCGAGGTCGAGCAGCATCCGGTAAGCGTCATCGGCCGCAAGCGGCAGCTCGAAGTCAGTGGCGATCTCCATGGCGTTCGGTCTCCTCCTTCGCGGATCTGTGAGCGGGGCGGCCGGGGCGTCAGTCGGGCACTACCGCGACGGCCTCGATCTCGAACAGGAACTCCTCCCGGACGAGGCCGCACACGATCGTGGTGCGGGCAGGCGGCGAGCTCGGGAAGTACTCGCTGTAGATGGGGTCGAGCTGCGCGAAGTCCTCGCGCCGGGTCACGAAGCACGTGGTCTTCACGACCTGGTCGAGATCGCTGCCCGCCGCGCGCAGCGTGGCCGCAACGTTCTCGATCGCGCAGCGGATCTGCGGCTCGAGGCCGCCGGACACGACTTCGCCGCTCTGCGGATCGACTCCGACGGCGCCGGCGGTCCAGATGCGATCGCCCGCTCGGACGCCCTGGGAGTAGTGCGCGCCCGGGGCCGCCGCATTCGCCGTCTCCACTGCCTCCCTCATAGGTGCCATCCCGGTTTGACTCCTCTCGGCGAAATTCGTTATCGTCGAGAGTAGATCATAAATGATCGCATCCTCGTCCCGAACCGAGTCGAATTCGTCCTCCGGACCACTGCGCGTAGCGGTGCTCGGGGCGGGCACGATGGGCCCAGGCATCGCTGCTGCGTTCGCTTCGGCGGGACACACGGCCGGACTCTGGTCTCGCACGCCGGCCCGTGTGGCCGAGGGCGTCGAGCGGGCGGTGGAGATGGCGGGTTTCCTGCGCGAGGAGCGCCTTGCGATCGTCGACGAGCCCGCGGAGGAGCGGCTCCTCGGAATCGAGAAGCTCGACGCGGTGTCCCACGCCGATCTCGTGGTGGAGGCAGTGGCCGAGGACCTCGACGTGAAGCACAAGCTGCTGGCCCGCGTGGACGAGCTGCTGCCGGGCGATCGCGTGATAGCCACGAACACCTCGGGCCTACGCGTGACCGACGTGGCCGCTCCGCTGCCTGGCCGCGCGCGGGTGGTGGCGATGCACTTCTGGAATCCCGCGCACCTGATGCCGCTCGTGGAGGTTGCGGGCGGCGAGGCCACCTCCCCCGATGCTGTCGAGCGCGCGCTCGAGATCGCACGCGGCATCGGCAAGCAGCCCGTGCACCTCGAACGCGAGATCCTCGGCTTCCTCGGCACGCGCCTTCAGCAGGCGGTGGTGCGGGAGGCGATCGCGCTGCTCGAGGCCGGCGTGGCCTCCGCCGACGACATCGATCTCGCGGTGCGCACGAGCTTCGGCATCCGCTTCCCGATCACCGGACCGCTCGAGTCCGCCGACCTCACCGGGCTCGACGTGATCGAGGCGATCCACAGCTACCTGCTCCCGGACCTGGACCGCGCGGCCGCGCCCCAGCACGCCCTCACCGAGCTCGTGGCCGCCGGCGCGCTCGGCGTTAAGGCCGGTCGCGGCTTTCACGACTGGACGGCGCGCGACGCCGGCGATCTGGTGCGGCGGCGCGACGAGGA
>JAICJR010000086.1 GCA_025928345.1 Thermoleophilaceae bacterium
GAGTAGATGTCGGACGCCGGCGTGGACTCCGCGCCGGTGGCCTGCTCGGGCGACAGGTACGCGGCGGTGCCGAGCACCGACCCCACCTGCGTGATTCGCGTCTGCTCGGCCGCCTTGGCGATGCCGAAGTCCGCGAGCTTCGCCGCCCCGGTGTCGCTCGAGATCAGCAGGTTGCCCGGCTTCACGTCGCGGTGCACGACGCCGGCGCGGTGGGCGTAGTCGAGGCCGTGGCACGCATCGCGGACGATGCTCACCGCCTGCTGGATGTCGAGCACGCCCTGGTCGCGGATGAGGTCCGCGCAGGAGGGACCCTCGACGTACTCCATGACGATGTAGTGCCGGCCCGACGGCTCGTCGAGCCCGGAGTCGAACACCTGCACGATGTTGGGGTGCTGCAGCCGCGCGGCCGCGAGCGCCTCGCGCCGGAAGCGCGCCACGAACGCCTCGTCGTCGGCCAGGTGTTCGGCCAGAAGCTTCACCGCCACCGGCCGCTCGAGCACGGTGTCGAGCGCCATGAACACGGTCGACATGCCGCCGGCGCCGAGGCGCTTGTCGAGGCGGTAGCGGCCGGCGACCTCCTCCGGGGTGCTCATCCGCTGCCACCTCCGATCGTGCCGGGCACGGTCACGCCGCCGCCTCCGCCGCCCGGCGTGGTCGTTGGCGGTGGGGTGGTGGTCGTCGGGGGTGGGGTGGTGGTCGTTGGCGGCGGGGTGGTGGTCGTTGGCGGCGGGACGGTATTGGTGGGCGTTGTGGGCACGGTGGTCGTTGGAGCGGTCACGGTCGGCGTCGTGGGGGTGGTGTTCGTCGGCGTCGGCCGCTGGCACTGCTGTGTCACGAGCGTGTGCAGCCTCGCGACGCCGTCGGTGAGGTTCCGCTTCACGGTCGAGTCCACGCTGTTCGGGAGATCGCTCACCTGCGACTGGAGCGCGCGCACCTTCGCCGCGGCACCCACGCAAGCGCCGTTGTCGAACTGCGAGGAGATCTTGTCGAGCTGCTGCAGGAAGGACTGCGCCTTGGCGGTCGGAATCGTGCGCTTCTGGCTGCCGCAGCCCGCGAACACCACAACCAGCGCGATCACCAGCACCGCGCCGAGGACGATCGACCTGAACCAGCCGCGCAGCATCATTCGCCCCTATAGAGCCGGTCCGCGAGCGCCCGCGGCAAACCCGCCCGCTCGATTGCCTGCGCCGCCTCAGCTATCGGATACTCCACGCGCCGCCACTGCGCTGTCCAGCTACCCAAATCGAGCAGCAGCCATGCCGCGCGGGGGTCGCCGTCGCGCGGCTGACCCACGCCGCCGGGGTTGACGAGCCATCGGCCGGAGGAGAGGTCGAGCTCCGTCCCGGCGGGCGCCTGTTCGCCGCGCACCTGGCCGCCGTCGTCGCGGTTGAAGAAGAGCGCCACGTGCGAGTGTCCGATCGCGCCCACGCGCGCGTCCATCGCGTCGATGCACGCGTCGGCCTGGAGCGTGGACAGCACGTACTCCCACACCGGGTCGCGGGGGCTGCCGTGGAAGAGGCCGACGTCGCGGCCGCCTTCGGCCGGCTCGAGCTCCTGCATGAAGTCGAGCGCCTCCTGGCTGATGTTCTCCTGCGTCCACTGCGCGGCGAGCGCGGCGTTGAGCGAGAACGTGTTGATGTCGAGCTTCTTCAGCACCACGAGGTCGTGGTTCCCCACGAGGCACACCTCGCATGCCTCGCGCGCGAGCGCGACGCACTCGTCCGGCTGCGCGCCGTAGCCCACGAGATCTCCGAGGCACCACGTCTCGTCGGCGCCCGCTTCGGCGATGTCGTCGAGCACCGCTCGGAAGGCTGGAAGGTTGGCGTGAACGTCGGAGATCAGCGCGATCCTCAGTGTTTTGCCCAGATCGGGGTCTACAGTGTCGCTTCGATGGGGGCTCATGGCTTTCGAGTGCCGCTGGCGGTGGTCTGGGCGTCCGCCGCGGCCGGCGTTGCGACGCTGGCGCTGCGGCCGCGGAGCGGCCTGATCGAGCCGGCCCCCGTCGAGGTCAGAGAGTACTTCAGCAGCGAGGAGATCGACCGCGCGCGGGCCTACCAGCGGCCGCAGCGCCTGCTCGGGCTGGCCGCAATGGCGCTGGATGGCGCCGCACTCACGGTCCTCGCACTCGCGCCTCCGCGGCCTGTCCGCGACGCGCTCGAGCGGGCGGGACGCCGCCCGCTGGCCGGCTCCGCCGCCGTCGGGGCGGGGTTGTCGCTCGGCTTCGGCGTCCTCGGTCTGCCGCTTTCAGCCATCCGTCACCGGCGGGCGGTGAAGGCGGGCATCTCCGTCCAAAAGTGGTCGGCGTGGGCGAGCGATGTCGTAAAGGCGAGCGCGATCGGCGCCGCGCTCAACGCGGGCGCACTCAGCGGCGCGATGGCGCTGCTCAGGCGCTTCCCCCGCAGCTGGTGGGCGCCCGCGGCCGGCGGCGCCACCGCGCTCAGCTCGGCGTTCATCCTGCTCTCGCCGGTCCTGCTCGACCCGGTGTTCAACAAGTTCGAGCCGCTGCCGGAGGGCGACCTGCGGCGCGAGGTGCTCGAGCTGGCGGAGAAGGCGGGCGTGCAGGTGGGAGAGGTCTACCGCGTCGACGCGAGCCGCCGCACCACCGCCGCCAACGCTTACGTGACCGGACTCGGGCGCACCAAGCGCGTGGTGCTGTTCGACACCCTGCTGAACGACTTCCCGCCCGGCGAGGTGCGCTCGGTGGTCGCGCACGAGCTGAGCCACGTTCGCCACCGCGACGTTCAGCGCCTGCTCGCGTGGCTCGGGATCGCGGCTCCCGGCGGCATGTACCTCGCGCAGCGCCTCACCGACTCGATCGCCGGCGAGCAGAGCGAACCCACGCCCGATGTCCTGCCGGCATTCGTGCTCTCGCTCGGGCTCGTGTCCTTCCTCGGCGGCCTCGCCGGCAACGTCCTCTCACGGCGAGTCGAGCAGCGCGCAGACACCTTCGCGCTCGAGCTCACGAAAGACGCCGAATCCTTCATCGAGCTCGAGAAGCGCCTGGCGGTGAAAGCGCTGGCCGACCCGCAGCCGCCGCGGCTTCTACAGAAGCTGCTCGGCACCCATCCGGACGCCGTCGAGCGGATCGGTTACGCGGTCGCGTACGCGCGCGCGGAGGCGGGCTAGCTCGTCGGGCTCGACGGATCCTCAGGCGGGCCGTCGTACTCCGGCAGGTTCCGGATGCCTTCCTTCGCCTGCCACTTGGACCAGTTGTCCTCCATCGCGTCGATCAGCTCGCGCATGAAGCGGGGCGAGAGATTGATCCGCGACACAACGACGCCCGGAATCTCCTCCTCCTCGACCTCGTGGTCCACGCGCGCGTACGTGATTGTGAACTCGTAGTCCGAGTGGCTCACGTTCGCGAAGTTCGCGTACACCCCGGCCATGATCTCGGGCGAGGTGTGGATGTTGATGTGGCGCTCGGGCTGGTCTTCGTCGGGCACGCGACTAGTATCGCAGCCTTCCGGTAGCCGACCTCATGCGGATCATCGTCCTAGCCGTCGGGCGTCTGCGGCCTCCCTATGCGGATGACGTCCAGCACTACCAGAAGCTCCTGGCCGGCCACGCCCGCGTCGAGCTGGTGGAGCTTCGCGACGAGGAGAAGGTGGACGGCCGCATCCCGGACCGCGCCTTCACCGTCCTCCTGACGAGGGAGGGCAAGACGTTCGACTCGATCGCCTTCAGCGACTTCATGGAGGAGCGGCGCCAGTCCGGCCAGGACCTCTGCTTCGTGGTCGGCGGGCCGCGCGGCCTCAGCCTCGAGCGCTGCGACATGCAGCTCTCGTTCGGCCCGATGACCCTGCCGCACCAGCTCGCGCGCGTGGTACTGCTCGAGCAGATCTACCGCGCGCACAAGATCCTCGCCCGCGAGCCATACCATTACTGAGATGAGCCCGACGACCGACCCGGTCGCCGAACTCAGGGCCGCGGTGGCCGCCGCTGCTGCGGAGCTAAGCGACAACGGCGCGAGCAAGACCTTCAGCTTCGACCGTCCCCCGAAGCCCGAGTTCGGCGACTACTCCACGAATGCCGCGATGCTGCTCGCCCCGACCATGGGGGAGAAGCCGCGCGACGTGGCCCAGCGCCTCGGCGCGCTCGTCGAGCAGAACCTCGCCGACGAGGTCGAGAAGGTGGACGTGGCCGGCCCCGGATTCCTCAACCTCTTCATGTCCGACGCCTGGTGGCGCGACGCTCTGGCGGCCGCGCTGGCGGCGGGCGAGAGTTTCGGCGGAGGGACGGCAGAGCCGGCCGAGCGCATCCTCGTCGAGTTCGTGAGCGCGAACCCCACGGGACCGATCACCGTCGCGTCCGCGCGCCACGCCGCGTACGGCGACGCGCTGAGTCGCATCCTCGAGTTCGCCGGACACGCGGTGGAGCGCGAGTACTACGTGAACGACGAGGGCGGGCAGGTGCAGCGCTTCGCCCAGTCGATACAGGCGCGCGCGCGAGGGGAGGAGCCGCCGGAGGACGGTTACGCGGGCGAGTACGTCGGCGACCTGGCGCAGAAGATCGACGGCGCAGCCGACATGGACCTCGGAGAGCTCGCGCGCCGCGGCGTCGACCTGATGATCGAGGACGTGCGCCAGACCCTGGAGCGCTTTGGCGTGAGCATGGACCGCTTCTTCTTCGAGCACACGGTGCACGAGAACGGCGAGATCGAGCGCACGATCGAGCTGCTCGGCGAGCACGGGCTGATCTACGAGCACGAGGACGCGGTGTGGCTGCGTACCACGAACTTCGGCGACGACAAAGACCGCGTGCTGAGGCGCTCCACGGGCGAGTTCACCTACCTGGCGCCCGACATCGCCTACCACGTGCACAAGCGCGAGCGCGGCTACGACCGCCTGATCGACGTGTGGGGAGCCGACCACCACGGCTACCAGAGCCGCATGCTCGCCGCGTGGGAGGCGCTCGGCGGCGAGCCGGGCCGCCTCGAGCTGCTGATCATGCAGCTCGTCAACCTCGTGGAGCGCGGGCAGAGGGTGCAGATGTCGAAGCGCAAGGGCGAGTTCGTCACGCTCGACGACCTGATCGACGACATCGGCGTCGACGCCGCGCGCTTCTTCCTGCTCCAGCGCTCGCACGACACCACGCTCGACCTCGATCTCAGCCTTGCCCGCGAGCAGAGCCAGGACAACCCCGTCTATTACGTGCAGTACGCGCACGCCCGGATCGCGAGCATCCTGCGCAAGGCGGGGGAGGAGCGCGTGCGCGAGGCGCTCGAGGCGGACTTCAGCGAGGAGCTCCACCCCTCCGCCCGCGGGCTGCTCAAGAGGCTGCTCGGCTTCCCGGATGAGGTGACCGTCGCGTCCGCGCGGCGCGCTCCTCACCGGATGACGGTCTACGGCCACGACACGGCGCAGGAGTTCTCCGCCTTCTACAGAGACTGCCGCGTGGTGGGCGCGGCCGAGGAGGGCGGCGACGAGAACTTCCGCATCGCCACCTGCGTGATGACGCAGCGCGTGCTCGCGCGCTCGCTCGAGCTGCTTGGCGTTTCCGCACCGGAGCACATGTAGCTCTACTTGCGCCTGTCGCCGGTTCGGGGTAGGAGTAGGTCAGCACACGGACACTCTCCGACCTCCGATCAAAGGACTGACGCTTTGGACTCGCACTCCTCACGCAAGCGTCGCGGCCTCCTGACGTTTGCCGCGGCGCTCCTGTGTACGTTCGGCCTCACCGCGTCCGCGCACGCGATGACGACCTACAACGTGACCGCCGGTGACGCGACCTCGCTGCGCAACGCCATCGACTCCGCCAACTCGGACGGCGACGACAGCACGGTCAACGTTCCCGCAGGGACGTACAACCTCGACCCGAACGACCCCGGCATGGAGATCTTCGGCGACGGCAGCTTCACACTCGTTGGTGCAGGCGCGCGAAGCACGATCATCGACGGCGGAGGCGGCCCGGTCACCGCCGGCGACACCGACACCACCGACGACACGATCTTCACCATCAAGGCGTTCTGCAAGTGCCCTGCCTCGGCGAACGCGACGTTCTCCGGCATTACCGTCCAGGGTGCGAACCCCGATGAAGAGGGCGGCGCCTTCCGTGTCGAGAACGCTGGCCCGGGCCAGCAGGCGTCGCTTCACCTGCTCGACAGCACCATCACCGGCAACCAGGCCGGCAGCAGTGACGGTGGTGGCATCTACAACGAGGGCACCCTCGTCGTCGACAGGGTGACGTTCACGAACAACTTCTCCGACGCGGACGGCTCGGCGATCGCGAACGTGAACGAGAACGAAGGAGTCGGCGCGATCCGAGGAATCAACCTCATCGCGACGGCGACGATCACCAACAGCACCTTTACCAACAACACCGCGGATTCGAATGCAGGTGGCGCCGGCCAGGGTGTGATCTTCACCGACGGCGGCAAGGTGACCATCATCAACAGCACGATCGACCACAACACGAACCTCGACGGTTCGGGCGATGGCTACGGGCCGACCGGCGGCCTCGCGGCCGACGACGACGGCACGATCGATGTGGTCAACACGATCGTTTCGAACAACACGGCCAGCCCGGAGCAGGAGGTCACCACAGCTCCCCGGGGCGAGAGCGCCGCGACTCGAGGCAGCGGCCCGACGATCGCCGCCAACTGCGCGGTGGACCCAGAGTTCGGTGGCACGATCACCTCGCAGGGTCACAACATCGAGACGGCAACTGACTGTGGTTTCACCGCCGCGGGTGACCAGCAGAACACAGATCCGAAGCTCGGGACGCTCGCGAACAACGGCGGCCAGATGGACACGCTGGCGCTGCTGTCCGGCAGCCCGGCGATCGATCACGCCGACGCGGCTAACTGCCCCGCGACCGACGAGATCGGTACGACCCGCCCGCAGGGCCCGGCCTGTGACGTGGGCGCGTTCGAGGTCGTGGTCCCGCCGCCGCCGGCTCCACCGGCCGCGCCGCCCGTCACTCCGCCCGCGAAGCCTGCCGCTCCGAAGGTCGGCGTTGCGGGTGTGCGGCGCGCGTGTGTGTCGCGCAGCTTCCACATCCGTTTCCACATCGCCACGACGGCGAGTGTGAAGAGCGTTGTGGTGAAGCTCGACGGCAGGCGCATCAAGTCGACGAGCAAGGTCAGCTTCACGCTGACAATCAACAGCAAGAAGCTGAAGGCCGGTCGTCATCGTTTGACGATCACCGCGACTGACAGCGCTGGTCAGACGACGACGTCGCACAGGACGTTCTCGGTCTGCAAGGCCGCGAAGCCGCGCCGCAAGGCGGCGCCGCGCTTCACCGGCTGAGCGCGATCAGTTAGGGCAGAAGGTCACCGCGGGGTTCGGGGTGCGTTCGCACTTCGGCCCCGCGGTCTTCTTGCTGTGAGTGTGATGGCGCTTCACGCGGGCGCGATGGGCACGGCGCGCCTGGGTGAGCTCGCGCGCCTTGGCGCCGAACTCGGTGCTGTACGTGGCGCCGTCGCCCAGCGTCGGGTCCGGCACGCCGATCGCGACGCCGATGCCGATCTCACGGAAGTCCGAGTAGAGGATGTTGTGGCGGTGCGGCGTGCTGTTCATCCACGCGCGCACGATCTCGCGCGGCGTTGCGAGGTAGTCCGTGCCCCAGGCGATGTTCTCGCCGATCACCCACGGGCCGTAGCGCGGCATGTAGCCCGCGGCCGCGATGCGGTCCTCGGGGCCACCGCCGTTCAGGTCGTCGTGCGCGAAATAGTGGTTCGCCACCATGTCGCGGCTGTGGCCGAGCGCGGCGTTGCGCAGACGGCCGTTGATCCGCAGAGCCAGAAGCCCGCGGCTCGTGCGCTCCGCGTTCAGGAGGCAGAGGGTGGCCGACTCGATCTGCGGCATGTCCGCAGCGGTGGGTGAAAGGTCAGCACCGGGGCAGTTGGACGGCGCGTCGGCGCGTGCGGCCGCCGGCAGGAACGCCAGCGCGGCGCATGACAGGGCGCTGATAACGAGACGATTCAGGGGTCGAGTCACGCCCCGTGTAATCGCCCCGGAAAGACGCTTCTTGAGCGGTCTAGCAGAGCGTCACGGCAGCGTTGCTCGTGCTCGAGCAGCCGCTGTGCGACTGATGCTTCTTGTGCTTCCCGTGCCGGCGAACGTGCTTCTTCGCATGGCGGTGTGGCCTCGACTTCGGCCGCTTGGCCGCGCGCGTCGGGCCGGAGGCGTGCTCGCCGAAGTCGGCGGTGTAGGTGGCGCCGGTGGGGTCGCCCGACGGCGTGGACGGCACGATGCCGACGCCGAGCTCGCGGTACTGGTTGTTCAGGATGTTCGCCCGGTGCTCAGGGCTGTTCATCCAGCTCACGACGATCGCGTCCGGCGTGGACAGCGACAGCGTGCCCCACGCGATGTTCTCGCCCGCCACCCACTGCGTGTTCGGCGGCGCGTAGTTGAAGCGCAGGATCCGGTCCTCGAAGTCCTCGCCGGAGCTCGAGTCGTGCGAGAAGAAGTTGTTCTTCACCATGTCCTGCGAGTGCTGCAGTGCAGCCCCCTGTAGGACCGAGTTGGCGATGAGAGCGCCCAGGCCGGCCTGCGCGCGCTGGATGTTGACCAGGCAGAGAGTGGCGGCCTCCACCTGATCGAGATTCGCGGCGGTTGGCTGGAGATCGGAGCCCGGGCACACCGGATCGGCTGAGGCGGGTGCGGCAGAGGCGAGGGCGAGCGCCGCGGTCGCGAGCAGCACGCCCGTGCCGGAACGCCGGATGAGCCTCGCATGCGCTGAGCCTGGCACACGCATGGGACACCGATCGACCGCGAGAAGTCACGGCTTGAGGTACGCGCCGGACGGCTGGACGCATGACCGCAGGGCTGGCCGGAGTGGCCGACCGCGTGCATAATGGCTGGGATGCAACGAAGTCTGGCCCTAGCCGCGGTGGCCGCCGTCCTGGCCATCGCCCCGGCGGCTGCCGCTGACCCGGCCCCAGTGCAATCGCAGGTCGTGAAGCTCTCGAACGAGACGACCACGACGATGTGGGCGCACCCCGGCTCCACGAGCCTGATCCGCTACAGCCCGTCGCGCAAGAGCCACGGGTTCCGGCGGCTGCACCTCACCACCGAGGACGGTTTCCCGGAGATCTACATCGCGCTCGCGAGGACCGTGGACCAGTACGGCACGCAGTGGATCAAGGTCCGCGTGCCGATGCGGCCGAACGGCAGGACGGGCTGGGTCCCGCGCGACGCTCTCGGCCGCTTCAACACCATTCACACGCAGCTCGTGGTCGATCGGCACAAGCTGCGCGCGACGCTCTACGCCAGCGGTCACAAGATCTGGAGCTCGCCCGTGGGTGTCGGGCGGCCGAGCATGCCGACGCCGGCTGGGCACTTCTACGTGCGCGAGCGCATCAGGGCGCTTCAGCACAACTCGATCTACGGCCCGTACGCGTTCGGCACGAGCGACTACTCCACGCTCACCGACTGGCCGGGCGGCGGCGTGGTCGGCATCCACGGGACGAACGAGCCCCAGCTCATTCCGGGCCGCCCGTCGCATGGCTGCATCAGGCTGCCAAACAACAAGGTCACGCAGCTCTGGCACCTGCTGCCGCTGGGCACGCCCCTTCTCGTCCTGTAGATAGACGCGCGCGCAGCGCGAGTGTCAGATTGTTGACATTTGGCGCGGGTCATGTTCGGATTGGCACCAACCCCCGGACTCGCACCCTAGGAGGCTCCCTACATGACTCGCGTTTCAAGACGCGGCCTGCTCGGCATCACGGTTGCCGCGGCGCTCGCGGCTGTCGGCGTCGCCGCTCCAGCCCAGGCTGACACCACGATCCCAGGACTGAACGGCAAGATCGCGTTCACCAGCACTCGCGATTTTCCGTTCATCGTCCCCAGCACCGAATCGTCGCTCAGAGGCTTTGACCAGGACTGCGGGCCTGACGCCGTCTCGTCCGACTGCAACCTCGAGCTCTACTACATGGACCCTGTGCCGAATGGCGCCACCGTTCGCTTGACGAACAACACTGACGGAGACGACGGCGCGGCCTGGCTGCCGTTGGACGGAGCTCGAATCGCCTTCGAGAGCGATCGCGCCCAGATCCCCGACCCCGGCAGCTGCAAGGGCTGCTTCAACTACGACATCTGGTCGATGGCAAATGACGGGAGCGGGGCGACCCAGCTCACCACCGATAACGGCGGTGAGTTCGATCCGAGCTACTCGCCGGACGGGTCGATGATCGCGTTCCAAGGCGAGTCGCCCGGCGTCACGGATTCCGCCTCTCGCCTGTTCACCACGAGCCCTGGCCAGATCTTCATCATGTCCGCGGGCGGCGAGAGCGCTGGAGCCCCCACGCCGCTGCTCCCTGCCGGCCAGACCGGTGTGATCGAAGACACCCAGACGGCTGTCACTGAGGCACTCGATGGAGCGCCCACCTACTCGCCGGACGGCACGAAGATCGCGTTCAGCCGGCTGACCTTCGGCGAGGCGTTCACCCCGCCGCCATCCGGTGCATCCCAGCGGGTGTCCCCGATCAGCATCACGATCGACGAGCGGACCATGATCGCTCCCGCAAGCGGCGGAGGTCCCGCGACTCCGCTTGAGACCTATCCGGAGTGCACCCTCTCGGAGGCCGGTCCGGCTACCAGGGACAACGTTCGCAGCGTTGCCCAGGCCTTCTCCTCGGGAGACGCAAGAGCTCTCAGGAGCGCGCTGCAGCGTCTGAAGATCCCGGGCTGTGACTATGACCTCGGGCCCGCTTGGTCTCCAGACGGCAGCAAGATCGCTGTTTCCCGCCTGACGAGCAGCGGACAGGGCATCTTCCTGTCTGGTGCACGCGGGGGCACCGTGATCAGCCAGCTCGATTTCGGCGACGTGGTCGTGATCCCGGTCGCCAACCCGGCCGGCGAGGTCAACCTGAGCGATCTCAGCGAGCCCTCGGACTGTGGGGAGCTGACCAACCAGGAGGTTCCGACCACGCCGTCCTGCTCGATCGACGAGGATCCGTCCTGGTCGCCGGACGGGACGAAGATCGTGTTCGACAGCAACCGGCTCGCGGACGGAACATCGAACAGCGACGCGTTTGGTGACGAGGACACTCCGTCCTGCACCGACGACACCACAGGGCTGCCGAACGGCACCTGCGACCTCGAGCTGTTCACGATGAACGCGGATGGGTCTGGCGTCACCCAGCTCACCAGCAACTCGTTCGACGATTTCGCCCCGGACTGGCAGCGGATCTCGCCGCCAGCGCCCGTTCCGCCGGCTGTGCCGGCAGCTCCAGCCGTGCCGCCGAAGGTCGGTGTGGCCGGTGTGCGGCGTGCTTGTGTGTCGAAGTCGTTCCATGTCCGCTTCCACATCGCGACGACGGCGAGCTCGGTGAAGAGCGTTGTCGTGAAGTTGGATGGCAGGCGGATCAAGAAGACGGCGAAGGGCAGCTTCACGCTGACGATCAACAGCAAGAAGCTGAAGGCCGGCCGTCACCGCTTGACGATCACGGCGACTGACAGCAATGGGCACGTGACGACGACCCACAAGTCGTTCAGCGTGTGCAAGGCGGCCAAGCCGCGTCGCAAGGCGGCGCCGCGCTTCACCGGCTGATCAGCCCACGTACCTGAAGGCAGAGAGGGCGGCGCTCAGGCGCCGCCCTCTTTCGTCTGTTGACTTTTCCTCACCCCCATGTTCGGATGAGCACAAGGCCCGGACTCGCAAGAACCCTCAGGAGGCTGTTCGATGACTCGCACCCTCAGACGCGCGCTGCTCGCCTCGGCGGCCGTTGCCGCGCTCGCCGCCACCGCGCTTGCCGGCTCGGCGCAGGCGAACGTCCAGATACCCGGTTTGAACGGCAAGATCGCGTTCGTCTCTACGCGTGACTTCCTTCTGCCGCCTATCACGAAGGGAGAGGCGCAGTTCTCCTGCTTCGACCAGCAGGGCGCCACGGAGGACTGCGAGTTGGAGATCTACTCCATGAACCCGGACGGGAGTGCCCAGACGAGGCTGACCAACAACGTGGCCGGCGACATCGAGCCCGCTTGGTCGCCGATCGACGGCTCCACCATCGCGTTCGAAAGCGATCGCAATTCCGTGGCCGTGAAGTGCGAGCAGTGCTACAGCCTGTTCTCGATGCCGGGCGCCGGAGAGTCGGCCGGCGCGGCGCAGCAGCTCACGCACGGCGACAACGACGTTCACCCGAGCTACTCGCCTGACGGAACCCACATCGCGTACGCCGGGCTCAACCCGGACACCCAAAAGGCGCCACGGCAGATCGTGACTTTCGAGGTCAACGCCCCGAACGAGATCTTCATCATCCCGGCGACCGGCGGGACACCCACGCCCCTTCTCCCGTCGAACGAGACCGGCAGGATCGCACCGAACGTCTCTGCGGTCGACAGCAACCCGGCATGGTCCCCCGACGGCACGAAGATCGCGTTCACCCGCTACACCCAGGTCTTTCCCACGGGCAGCGCCTCGCGCGTAGCGGTGGGCCCCAGCGTCGACATCCGGACGTATGTGGCGCCGGCAAACGGTTCGGGGCCTCCGCAGCCAGTCGAGACCTACGACGCCTGTTCGAACCCCGATTCCGCCCAGCAGCTCGCATCCGCTCTCGCGTCGACGAATCCAGTGCAGGCGCTACAGGCGAAGGGCTTTACCCCGCCGCCCGGGTGCAACTTCGACATCAAGCCGGCGTGGTCGCCCGACGGGACGAAGATTGCGGTCACGCGCCTCACCGGGGCGAGCATCAAGACACAGGTCGCCGGGACGCGCGGGTTCCCATTCGGCTCGGACTTCGGTGACATCGTGGTTATCGATCCGACGACCGGCAACGACGTGGCCAACCTGAGCAACGTCACCGAGCCAACCGACTGCAACATGGATAACGACAAGTTCTGCTCGGTCGACGAGTATCCATCGTGGTCGCCCGACGGGACGAAGATCGCCTTCGACAGCGATCGTGGCTCAGACGGCCTGGAGCAGGATGGATGCTTCGGCGAGGGCGGCTTCGGCTGCTTCAACGTTTGGACCATGAACGCGGACGGCAGCGGTCCTGTTCAGCTCACCGCCAGCGGCAGCGGGGACAACTTCTTCCCCGACTGGCAGCGGATCCCGCCCCCGGTGATCCCGCCCGCCACGCCTCCGGTCACTCCGGCTGCGGTGCCGCCGAAGGTTGGTGTTGCGGGTGTGCGGCGCGCGTGCGTGTCGAAGTCGTTCCATGTTCGCTTCCACATCACGACGACGGCGAGTTCTGTGAAGAGCGTTGTGGTGAAGTTGGATGGCAGGCGGATC
>JAICJR010000281.1 GCA_025928345.1 Thermoleophilaceae bacterium
AGGCCTCGAGGAAGTTGGCGATGCAGGTGGCCATGCTGTTGATCTGTCCCGGCGTGCCCTTGGGAGCCTGCGCGAGCAATCGCCCGGCGGCATCGAAGATCCCGGCGGCGCAGTCCTCGGACTCGCGCACCACCGTGCTGAACGCTGTCCGCAGCAGCGCCTGCCACTGCTCGGTGGCGACGTTCACGAGGCGGTGCCAGACGATCTCGACGGTCAGCAGGTCCACGGCTCAGTGCAGCTCGATCACAAGGTTCAGCTGGGCGTCCACCGAAAGGGTGCTGTCCGCGTCCACCGCGGTGGTGGACTCCCTCTCCTCCACGATCAGCGGCCCGTCGAGCCGGTCGCCGGGCGACAGCCGAGTGCGCTCGAGCACGAGCGTCTCGAGCTCGCCGTCGTTCCAGCGCACGGTGCGGCGGCCCTTCTCGGCTCCGCCCGCGCCGCCTGCGCTTGGCGCCAGCGCCGGGGGGCGGGCACTTGACGCGACCACCCGCCAGGAGATCACCTCAAGCGGGACCTCCTCCGGAACATGGCGGTAGAGCGTCGAGTAGCGCCGGCTGAAGCGCTCCGCCAAGGTTCCGGCGGTCTCAGCGCCCAGCCGTCCGACCGGCGCGTCGATCGAGAGCTCCGCCCCCTGGCGGTGGAAGCGCATGTCGCACAACCGGTCGAGCCTCACGCGCTCCGGGTCCACCCCGGCGCGCCGCAGGATCGCGCGACCCTCCTGCTCCATCTCCGTCATCTGGGCGTCCACCCATTCCCAGTCCACGTCGTCGAGCAGCGACGGCGACGATCGCACGAAGTCGAACGACAGCGGCGCGGCGAGCAACCCGTGCGCGGAGCTCACGCCCGCGCCGGCCGGCACGATCACCTTCTCCACGCCGAGGATGCGAGCGACGCTCACCGCGTGCACGGGTCCCGCCCCACCGAACGCCACGAGCGGGAAGCGGGCCGGGTCGTGGCCGTGCTCGAGCGTGTACATCCGAATTGCGCTGGCCATCGACTCGTCGACGATGCGCCGGATGGAGAGCGCAGCCTCGGTCATGTCGTGGCCGATCAGCGACCCCACGCCAGTGCGGATCGCCTCCTCGGCGGCCGCCGTGTCGAGCGGCATCGTCCCGCCGAGGAAGTAGCCGGCATCGAGGTAACCGAGCACGAGGTCGGCATCCGTGACCGTGGGAGCGGTGCCGCCGAGCCCGTAGCACGCGGGGCCGGGCGCGCTTCCCGCGCTCTCAGGCCCAACCTGGACGAGACCCAGCTCGTCCACCGACGCGATGCTGCCGCCGCCAGCGCCGATTTCGATGATGTCCACCGAGCGCACCTGAAGCGGCAGTCCGCTGCCCGCCTTGTAGCGATACTGGCGCGCCACCTCGAGGCTCTGGGTGAACAGGGGCTCGCCGTCCACGATCAGGCAGGCCTTGGCGGTGGTGCCTCCGATGTCGAAGCTCACCACGCCCTCGAGCCCGCTGCCGCGGGCCACCTGGGCGGCGGCGAGAGCGCCGGCGGCGGGGCCCGACTCGATCAGGCGCACCGGGTACGTCATCGCAACGTCCGCGCTGCAGAGCCCGGCGTTCGACAGCATCATCGAGAGCGAATTCGGCACCCCGGACTTCGCCAGTCCCTCCTCCACATCCTGCAGGTAGCTGCGCAGCGTCGGCATCACGTAGGCGTTGAGCGCCGTGGTCGAGCTGCGGTGGTACTCGCGGAGCTCCGGGCTGACCTCAGACGAGCGGCTTACGGACACGCCGGGCAGCGCGCGGGCCAGGTGCTCCGCCACCGCGATCTCGTGGGCGGGATTGGCGTAGCTGTGCAGCAGGGCCACGGCGATCGCCTCATAGCCGCCGTCGCGCAGGCGCGCGGCCAGCGCGTCCAGCTCCTCCTCGCCGAGCGCGCGCACCACCGAGCCGTCTGCGGCGATCCGCTCTTCCACCTCGTGGGCGTCCTGGCGCGACACCACGTGGGTGGGCTTCTCGAGCTTCAAGTCGTACATGTCGTAGCGATCCTCGGTGGCGATCTCGAGGACGTCGCGGAAGCCCTTCGTCGTGACGAGCGCCGTCCGCGCCCCGCGCCGCTCGAGCACGGCGTTCGTGACGAGGGTGGTGCCGTGGCACACCTGCTCCACGTCGCGGGACTCGACGCCGGCGTGGTCGAGGATGGTGCGATAGCCGTCGAGCACCGCACGGGCAGGATTCACGTGGTCGGTGAGCAGCTTGACCACGTGAGCCGAGCCCGACACCTCGTCGTAGAGCACGACGTCGGTGAACGTGCCGCCGATATCGATGCCGATACGAGCGCCGCCGCGTCCAGACCCGGTGTCAGGCAGCGGCGCTTCGGTCATCGCTCCTCTGCAGCGGGGACTCTGCCGAGCCCCGTGAGGGTCGCGCCGCCGAGCATCGCGCCCACCTCGTCCTGAGCCTCCAGGCGGTGCCGGTCCATGACGTCGAGGAGCCGGGCGAGGTCCTGCTTGCGCAGTGCTTCGATCATCTCCTCGTGCTCGGCGGCAGTGCGATGCCGTGACGGCCCGGCGAGGTAGAAGGCGCGATAGGACTCGGACAGGTCCCACAGGCGCGAGATCTCCTGGTG
>JAICJR010000083.1 GCA_025928345.1 Thermoleophilaceae bacterium
CGGCCGCCCCCGCCGCCCGGCCGCTTCTCCCAGCGGAAGTGGCGCACGGCGTAGATCGTCCCGCCGACCCACCACAGCGCGAGCACCCCCAGGTGGTGGCCCGAGAAGCCAAGGCCCTTCGTGTGCGGGCTGAAGCACTGCTCGAAGCCCTGCGCGAGGTGGCTGAGGGGGAAGATGTGCGCGACCTTCTGCAGCCAGTCCGGCGCGCCCTCGAGCGGGTAGAAGACGCCGGACACGAACAGCAGCGGGAAGAGCGTGAGGCCCGCGATAGGCTGCGCGCTCTCCGGCCGGTCGACGAAGCACGACACCGCCAGCGCCACCGCCGTTATCGCGGCGGCGCCGAGGAACAGCGTGACTATCGCGGCCGGCACGAGCTTGGGATAGATGTGCATGCCGAACGCCGGTACCGCGACGACGAACATCAGGAGTACCGACAAGAGGCCCGCGAGGATCGAGGCCATCACCAGCGCGGTGAGGTAGATCCACTGCGGCAGCGGCGTGCCGCGCACGCGCTTGAGGATGCCCTGGTCGCGCAGGTTCGCGATCAGGATGATCAGCCCCTGGTAGCACGAGGTGGTGATCGCGAACACCGCGATCCCCGGCGTGTAGAACTGCACGAAGCTCACCTTGCCGCCGGTCACCGTGAGGTGCGAGCCGCTGTTGGCGGCCTCGAAGATGATCAGGAAGATCAGCGGGAAGACGAAGGTGAAGAAGGCGCCGCGCGGGCCGCGCAGCAGGATCTTGAGCCGAGCAGCGATCCAGCGGGCGAGCAGTGGGATGTCGGCGGTCCGGATCATGGGGCGTCTCCGGTCTTCGTGAGCTCGAGGTAGACGTCCTCGAGCGAGCGGCGCGTGACGGTCAGGCCCTCGAGCTCCACGCCGCGATCGCTCGCCCACGCCACGAGCGGCGCGAGGTCGCGCGTGGGGCTCGCGGTGCTGAAGCGCACACGGCCGTCCACGCGCTCTGTGCCGGCCGGCAGCGGCGGCTCGCCGGCTTGCGCCCCGTCCGGCATCCGAAAGGAGATGACCGCGTCGCCCACGTCACGCCCCGCGAGCGTGTCCGGCGTGCCCTCGGCGACGATGCGCCCGGCGGCGATCACCGCCACGCGGTCCGCGAGGTTCTGCGCCTCGTCCATGTAGTGCGTGGTGAGCAGGATGGTCTTGCCGAGCGAGCGCAGGCCGTCGATCACCTCCCACGCCTGGCGGCGGGCGGTGGGGTCGAAGCCGGTGGTGGGCTCGTCGAGGAAGATCAGCTCAGGGTCGCCGGCAATGCCGAGCGCAAGGTCGAGCCGGCGCCGCTGGCCGCCAGAGAGGGTCTCGACACGCGCGTCACGCTTCTCGGACAGGCCCACGAGCTCGATGCACTCGTCCGGGTCGCGCGGCCGGGGATATGCGGCGCTGTAGAGCTCCACCGCCTCGTAGACGGTGAGCACAGGATCGATCCCCTCCTCCTGCAGGACGATGCCGATGCGCTCGCGGAAGTCGCGCTCGTCGGCCGCGGGATCGTGACCGAGCACGCTCACGTCCCCGTCGTCGCGCGAGCGGTGGCCCTCGAGGATCTCCACGAGCGTGGTCTTCCCGGCGCCGTTCGGTCCGAGCAGGCCGAACACCTCACCACGCTGGATGGCGATATCCACACCGGCGAGCGCCTGAAGGCTGCCGTAGTTCTTCCGCAGCCCACGCACCTGGACCGCGATGTCATCGGCCAGAGACACCGCCGGTGAGGATAAAGCGGCCCGCTTAAGAAACTCGTTAAGCGATCAGAGGGACTAGCGCCCCAGCGGCGCCGCGAACTCCTTCAGGTCCCGGATCCGCGTCCTCGTTCTGCTGACGAGGCATTCGCCCTGGATGATCGGCTGGAGCGTGCCGCCCTGGGCGGCGCTGCCGGCGTAGGAGCAGTCACGCTTCTCGTACGCGAGCCAGGCCTTCTCCGAGGCGACGATCAGGTGCCTGCGCTGCTTGTTCGCGAGCAGTTTGTTGTAGGCCGCGGCGAGCAGCGGCTTGAGACGCTGGCGCTCGGCGCCGACGCACTGGTCCATGTCGAAGGTCGACTGCGCGTGCTTGAGGCAGCTCGAGTAGGTGTCGCGTCCGGTGGCGGCGGTCGCGCCACCGCCTGCGAGCACCAGGCCCGCGGCGGTCACGGTGATTGCCAGGACGACGAGGGCGAGTACACGTTTCATTTGGGCTCCTCTTCTCGTTGCGGTGTCGGGCATAGAATCGCGCCTCCCACGCCTAAGGAGCTTGCGAATGAGCACAGACACGGTGAAGTTCCTCCTGCCGGAAGCGGAGCTCCCGACGCACTGGATCAACCTGCTGCCCGACCTGCCGGGCGATCCGATGCCGCCGCTCAACCCGCAGACGATGCAGCCGGCGGGGCCGGACGACCTCACGCCGATCTTCCCGATGGGGGTGATCCAGCAGGAGGTGTCGATGGAGCCGGAGGTCGAGATCCCGGACGAGGTGCGCGAGGTCTACAAGCTCTGGCGGCCCACGCCGCTCTACCGCGCCCGCCGGCTCGAGAAAACGCTCGATACCCCCGCGCACATCTACTACAAGTACGAGGGCGTCTCGCCTGCCGGCTCGCACAAGCCGAACAGCGCGGTGGCGCAGGCGTACGAGCACAAGCAGGCGGGCGTGAAGCGGCTCTCCACCGAGACCGGCGCCGGCCAGTGGGGCTCGGCGCTCGCTCTCGCGTGCCAGCTGTTCGGCCTCGAGTGCGTGATCTACATGGTCGGCGCGAGCTACGACCAGAAGCCATACCGCCGCTCGATGATGCAGACGTGGGGCGCCACCGTGCACCGCTCGCCCAGCGACACCACCGACGCCGGCCGCTCGCAGGCCTCGCACCCCACGGGCTCGCTCGGCATCGCGATCTCGGAGGCGGTGGAGGTCGCCGCGAAGGACGCGGACACGAACTACTCGCTCGGCTCCGTGCTCAACCACGTGTGCCTGCACCAGACGGTGATCGGGCAGGAGGCGATCGCGCAGATGGGCATGGCGGGCGAGGAGCCGGACGTGGTGGTGGGCTGCGTGGGCGGCGGGTCGAATTTCGCCGGCCTGTCGTTCCCGTTCATCCGGCGCCTGCTGCGCGGTGAGGCGAAGACGCGCTTCCTCGCCGCCGAGCCTGCCGCCTGTCCGACGTTGACCCGCGGCGCCTATCGCTACGACTTCGGCGACACGGTCGGCATGACGCCGCTGCTCCCGATGTACACGCTCGGCCATGACTTCGTTCCGCCGCCCGTGCACGCCGGCGGGCTGCGCTACCACGGCGACGCCCCGATGCTGTGCGGCCTGGTGAAGGCCGGCGTGATCGAGGCTCGCGCCTACGCGCAGAACCCGGCGTTCGAGGCGGCCGTGACGTTCGCCCGCAACGAGGGGATCGTGCCGGGACCGGAGCCGGCGCATGCCATCCGCGCGGGCGTGGACGAGGCGCTCGCCGCACGCGAGGCGGGCGAGGAGCGCGTGATCCTCATCGGCCTCTCAGGCCACGGGCACTTCGACATGTCCGCGTACGACGACTACCTGGCCGGGAAGCTCGAGGACGTGGAGTTCTCGGAACAGGACATGCAGGCCGCGCTGGCGCGGCTGCCGGAGGCGCCCGCAATCGCCTAGACCGCAGAGTCGAGCAACTCAGCGTGCTCGGACTCCGGCGGGTAGCCGTAGGCGTACACGAGCAGCTCCTCGTCGCCGTGGTTCACGCTCTGTAGCGGCGTGCCCGGATCTACGGTTATGACGCTGCCCACAGGCACCTCCTGCGGCTCAGGCGGATCGCCCACGTACATCGTCAGCGTCCCGCGCAGCACCACGAACGTCTCCTCCTGCACGGGATGCCGGTGGCGGCGGCCCTTCGCGCCCGGCTCGTAGCGCCACACGTTCCCGCGCACGTGCGCGAAGCCGGCGGCGTCGCTCAGCTCGGCAACATGCCGCGCGGGCTCGTCCGGCTCATGCGGCCGCGTGATCCAGTCGAATTCGTCGGGCCGGACGACGCGGAAGCCCACGTCAGTGCTTCCGGCCCTGCTTGCGCTTGCGCTTGCGCGAGGTGCGGTTGCTCGTCGGCGAAGGCCCGAGCTCCTGATCCCCGGCCTCACCGACCGGCGGCGCCGGCGGCGCGCCGGCGCGCGACCCGTTTGACGACCCCGCGGTCAAGCCCCGCTTATCCGCCGCGGTCGGCCACTTGATCGCCTGGCCCGCCGCCCATGCCGGCCCGCGCCCGCCCGGCCAGCGGTCGAGCAGGATGAGCGCGACCGACACGAACCAGAAGAAGAGAAGAAGCTGCGGCGGTCCGAGGGGCAGCAGATACAGCACGCCGGCAATCACGCCGATGATGCCCGCGAACGTGCTGAGAAGCCCGGTACGGATGGCGTTCACGTTCATCATCACCATGCCGAACACGAGCGAGAGCCCCGCGATCGGCGTAACGACGTTGAGCACCTCGGCCGAGCCGCCCTTGACGATGTCCTTGGCGTGCTGGTTCGTGTGATTCACGCCGTTGGCGAACTCCGCCGCGAAGTGCTTGATCACGAACGGCCCGACCGCCGAAGCCACGCCGAACACGATCGGTCCGGCGATGCCGAGGATCACGGCCACGGCCGGCGTCTGCGGCCGCCGGTGCTTCGTCGCGCGGTACAGGTACCAGAGCAGAGCGGCCACAACGAAGAACGCGAGCATCTGCAGGATCCCGCTCGTCACATACGCGGACGAGTGCTTGTTCACGGACATGAGGTAGCCCGCCTCGTTCTTGCTCTTGTCCTTGAGCAGCGGCAGCTGCACGATGAAGCTCGCGAGCACGAACAGCGCTCCCGCCAGCGCCGCGATTCCGATGCGCGGGCCGAGCCGAGCCTCCCACGAAAGCTGGTCGCCGCCGGCGGGGAAGGCAGCCTCGTTGCGCTCCTCGGGTGTCACCGCCACCGGGCGTTCACTCCCCATCGACCTTGCGCTCGACGGCCGCCGGAGACGGCGGCGGCTCCACCTGCCCGGTGCGCGGCGGGTAGTACTCGTGGTCCACGGGCTCGACGATCCGCGAGATCCGCTCGCCCACCGCCAGCACCACGTTGAGCGCCGGCGACATCAGCCGGATGAGCGTCTCCACGTGGGCGCGCGTGCGCCGCTGCTCCGGGGTGAGCTGCGTCATCAGCCGCCCCGCTGGTGGAAGAAGAACTGCGGCAGCGCGGCCTTCGCCACTTCCGCGGTCATCCGCTGGGCGAGCTGAAGGTCGCCCGCGCGCACCGCGAGGTCGTCGAGCGTGACGATGCCGACGAGCTTGTCGCTGTTCAGAACGGGCAGGCGCCGTACGCCGTGCTGCACCATCAACGCCGCGGCTTCCTCGATATCCATCTCACTCTCGCAGGTGATGAGCGGGCGGGTGGCGAAGTCGCGCACCTCCTGGTCGATGCCCACGCCGTCGGCCGCCACGTCGATCGCCAGGTCGCGGTCGGTGATCAGCCCCGTGGGATAGCCCGTCTCGCAGATCACCACGGATCCCACGTTCCGGTCCCGCATCAACTCCCCCACCTCGCGCAGCGTGGCCGAGCAGTCAGCGGTCACGACCGATTCGGTCATCACCTCGCTGATTTGCACCGGTCCGACTATAAACACCGGGCCGCGATCTGGACGCTCCACCTGCACGAAAAGGTGTGTTCGATTGACCTTGAGCCGCCCCCCACTTACTTTGGACCTATGTCCTACGGGATCAGGCGCCTCGCGGCAGGGGCGATCTCCGTTCTAGCCCTTCTGGTGCTCGCAGCGCCGGCCTCGGCCGCGCGCCCAGACACCACCGGCTGGAGCGAGGTCGACAGCGCGCACTTCGCGGTCCACTACCCGTCCGCGGTCTCGGCCGGGGACGCTCAGACACTTTCCGCCCACCTCGAGTCGGCATATGCCACCGAGGTCGGCTCCTGGGGCTTCGATCCTCCCCTCCATGACGACGACTCGCTCGTGGACGTCTACGTGCAGGACACGAGCGGCCACCTCGGCGAGTCCATGCGCGACGACCCCACCGCGAACACCTCGAGCGGCTACATCGCGATCGACCCGACCGCGGTGACGAACGCGGAGACCGCCGCCCACGAGCTCTTCCACCTCCTCCAGTACGCGATCTACGCCCAGGGCTCGAAGTTCCTCAAGGAGGGCACGGCCGAGTGGGCCGGCGCGAACGCGGCGGGTGGCACGAGCTGGCTCTTCACCTACTGGAGCGCGCCCGATCAGTCGCTCGACTGCGCGCCGAGCTCTCCGTGCGGGACGAGCGGCCTCTCCTACGCGCGCTGGATCTTCTTCGACTACCTGTCCGAGCACTACGGCCCGGGGATCATCAAGGAGATCTTCCAGAAGGCCGGAGCGCTCGGTGCCGGGGATGACCCCGCGGCGGACGTGCGGGCGATCGACCAGGTGCTCGCCGCGCACGGCAGCTCCCTTGCGCAGGCGTTCGACGGCTTCACGGCTGCGAACACAGGCGCCTCCTACACCTTCCCGGGTCTCGCCGGCAGCGGCAAGCTGCCGAGCCCGGCGGCGGCGCTGTTCACCGGCGCGGCAAGCGGCGCGCTTCCGGCGCAGACGCTCACCGTCGACCACCTCGCCGCGAAGTACGTCTACTTCTACAGCTCCGACCCGCGCGTCTCCTCGGCCGGTTGCGGCGCCGCGACGCTGAACGTGACGGTCGACCTCCCGGCCGGCAGCGCTTCGGTGCCGAGCGTGTCCGACGCCTTCGGAGTGCAGCAGCTGACCGTGAGCGGCAACACCGCGTCCGCGAGCATCCCGTGGACCAACTGCCCCGGCTCGCTGGCGGCGCTCGGCCTGCCCAATCCCGCGACCACCAGCGCGGCCGACGGCGCGCCGTTCACGGTCCACGCGACGCTCACGATCACGCCCGTCAAGCAGCGCATCACCGCGGCACCTCGCATCAGGGTGACGATCCCGAGGCTCGCTCACATCGCGCGCAGCCGCCCGTTCCTCCGCTTCAACGTCCGCTCGAGCGGCCGCGGGATGCTCCAGGTTCTGCTCAAGTCGCACTACGTGCGCGGCAGCTACACACTCAAACCCGGCCTCAACCGGCTCAGGCTGCACCTGCCGCGCCACTTCAAGGGCGGCCGCCACCAGATCGTGTTCCGGGTGTTCTCCACCACCGGCCGGCGCGGTCAGGTGGTGAAGCGCCACGTGCGCATCGCGCTGCATGGCAAGGCCGTGCACCGCAGCTCGACGAAGCCGCGGCACTTCGCCGCCTAGAATCAACCCATGTCCTCAGAGGATCCCTTCGGAATCTTCGGCGACCCCGAGGAGCTGCGCCGCCGGATGGCCGAGCTGGCCGAGCAGATGCAGGCCGGCCAGCGCATGACCTGGGCAGACAACGCGATCAAGCTCGCCGTCGACATGACCGTCGCCGGCATCAACCGACTCAACCTGCAGGGCAACAGCGAGGAGCAGGTGAACGAGCTGCGCAGCGCGATGTCGCGCATCTTCCCCGAGGCCGTCACGCTCGTGCGCGAGGCGCGCGAGGGCTTCGGTACCTAGGCCGTCCGCGCGAGCAGCGCCGGGGCCAGCTCGAGGAGAACGTCCACGAGCAGGTCGACGTCCGCTTCCTGCGTGCGCCAGTTCACGATCGCCGGGCGGAACGCGATCCTGCCCTCGTAGATCGTGGTGCCGGCGAACACACGGCCGTCCCGCAGCAGCTCGGCGCCGAGCCGCTTGTTCAGCTCGTCGAGCTCCTCCTCCGGCACGCCGTCCGGCCGCCAGCGGAAGGTCACGACATTGAGCTGCGGCTCAGCCAGAAGCTCGAACCCGGGATCGGCGTCAATGCGCTCCGCGAGGTGCGCCGCGATGTCCACGTGGCGCTCCACCATCTCGCGGTAGCCCTCGCGGCCATATGCCTTCAGTGTCGCCCAGACGGCAAACGAGCGGGCGCGGCGGGAACCCTCCGGGCTGATGTAGGCGAACGACGGCGATCCCTCCTCCTCCGCCGGCAGATACGCCGCCGACTCGGAGAACGCCTTCACGAGATAGCGGCGCTCGCGCACGAAGCTGAAGCCGCAGTCGTGCGGCACGTTCAGCCACTTATGACCGTCGCACGAAACCGACTGCGCCCGCCCGACGCCGTCGGTGAGATACCTCGTGCGCGGCGAAAGGCGCGCGAACAGGCCGAAGGCCCCATCGACGTGCAGCCAGGCGCCGTAGCGCTCGGCCAGGTCCGCCATCTCGGGGATCGGGTCGAAGGCGGCTGCGTTGGGCTCGCCGGCGGTGGCCAGGAGAATCGCGGGCGCGCCGTCGAGGTCACGCAGCCCGGCCTCGATTTGGGAGACGTCCGCGCAGCGCCTCACCGCCGAGCGCCCAGCGCCGAGCAGGCCGAGTGACTTCGTAGCGCTCTGGTGGATGTGCTCTGTGGTGAACACGGGGATCGGCGGGGCGCCCCCGAGTCCGTTCTCGTCGATGTCGAGACCGTGCCGCTCCGCCCACCAGCTGCGTGCGCCGGCGAGGCATGTGAAGTTGGCCATTGTGCCGCCGGTGACGAGCGCTCCGCTGAACTCGGGCGGCAGCTCGAACAGGTCCCGCAGCCAGTCGGTGGCTATTGCCTCGAGCCGCGAGCCGAGCGGCGAGGAGGCCCACAGCCCGCTGTTCTGGTCGAGCGCCGATGTGAGCCAGTCGGCGGCGAGGGCAGCCGGCGTGGTGCCGCCGACCACGAAGTGGAAGAAGCGCCCACCGCTCGAGCGGGTTGCGTAACGCTCGCCCATCTCCGCCAACTCGCGGAGGGGCGCGAGCGTGCCGTCGCCGGCTTCGGGCAGGTTGCCGCCGATCGCCCGCACGCCCTGGTCGCTCCCTCCGGGCTGCACCGGATCGTCGCCGATGCCCTCCACGTAGCCGCGCGCCAGCTCCGCCGCCAGCTCGAGCGCCTGCTGCACCTCACTCAGCTCGGCATACGGATCGGCCATGCGCCGATCCTAACCACGTTACGAGCCGACGCCCGAAATCCTTTCGCGCCCTGCATGCGCGCTCACGTAGGCTCGGAAGTCGCGCTCGAACTGCGGCCACCACAGCGGCTCGGGGCCGCCGGGCCTCGGCCGCGGGCCACCCCCGCCGCGGCGCGGCGGGCCGTCGTCCCCACCGCCCTCGTCGGGGCCATCGCTGCGGGACATGCGCACCAGGGCAAGAGCCACAAACGCGAACCCGATTGCGAAAACGAACACCATGAACAGCAAGGAAACTCCTCCTGCCAAGTTCTTTCCACGGAATCCGCCCGCGATAAACGTTCGATGTCTGCGGTTAGCCTGGAAAGCGATGAGCGAGTTCGACGAGGCGTGGGCGTTCGAGGCGGCAATTCTCGACCGCTGCGCGGAGCGCCGGGAGCCGTTCGAGTGGGGCACCGCGCTGTTCCGGCTGGACCTGGCACGCGTCCACGATCAGAACCTGCTGCGCCTCGAGCGCGGCTTTGGGAGCGTGAGTGCCGAGGAGCTTGCTCGCGAGGCGGATCGCCTTCAGCGGCCCGCCGGGCTCTCGCACCGGAAGGTCGTCGTGCCGGACGAGGCGACCGGCAAGCGCCTCTCACCCGGGTTCGTCGAGCTGTCCTGGCGCAGGGCGCGCCACCTCGTGATGGTGCACCGCGGCGAGGCGCCGCCCAAGCCCGCGCATCGCGTGCTCGAGGTGGAGGCGGCAGCGCTCCGCGGTCCGCGCGTGCGCGCGTTCGAGGAGGACCTCGGGAAGGGAGCCGCGGGCCAGGTGGCCGCGGCGCTCGAGCTTGCGTCGAGCGTGGTGCGGAGCTCGCGCTCCTTCGCCGTGGAGGCCGACGGCCGGCTCGTGTCGTGGTGCGTGCTGTATCAGGAGGACGGCATCGGCCAGGTGGAGGACGTGGTCACCGATCCGGCGTACCGCCGGCGCGGCTACGCGAAGGCGGTGGTGGCCGCCGCCACGAGGCAATCGCTCGAGTCAGGCGACCGCCTCACTTTTCTCGTCGCCGATGACGACGACTGGCCGAAGGAGATGTACGCGCGCCTCGGTTTCGAGCCGATCGGCAGGCGCTACGAGTTCACGCGGCTCTAGCTAGCTCTGGCGCTTGAACCAGTGGCGCGCGAGGGCGAGCACCTTGAGCGCGGACATCATCGCGCCGGTCGCCTTCGTGGCCGCGCGCATGCCGTGCCCCTCCTTAGCCATGCCCAGCCCGAAGAAGGTGTTCGCGAGCGCCTTCTCTCCATCCACGAGCAGCTCGGTGCGCTTCGGCTTCGGCGAAAGGACGTCCGGGGTGAGCCGCCGCAGGCCGCAGTCGCGACTGGCGAGCAGCTCTTCCGCGTTCAGCTCCTCCGGGTGGTCCGCCGCCGCCACGATGCCCGGGATCTCCTCCATCATGATCGGAAGCTGGATGCGCCTGCGGAGGTCCGCGCGCAGCAGATCAAGCTTGAGGTCGCGGATCTCGCCGGCGTACTTCTTCTCCAGCTCCTGTCTGTCCTCTGCGACCGGCAGCCCGCGCGCTGTGTAGGCCTCGAACGCGAGCCTGCGCCCAAGCTCCGAGTCCGGTATCGCCACCTCGGCCAGCCGCGCCGCCAGCGCGCGGATCGCCCCTTCCGGATCCGAGCCGCCGGTGAGCCGCCGCAGCTGGCGCTCGTCCACTAGCGCGTCCACCACGCGCGCCACGCCGTCGAGCCGCCCCCACATCCAGTCGTGCAGCCGCCAGCTCTCGCGCAGGAAGCCGCCGAAGTGGCCGAGAGATGCCCCGCCGAGCACAGGCCGCGGGACCTCGGGAAGCTCGTCGGTGTCGGCGGGCAGCGGCCACTGCTGGTCCGGTTGTATGGCGGTGAGCCTGTAGTCGACCTTGTGGTCGCTGTTGTTCGCGCCGAGCGACTGCAGCCCCACCTCCACGGCCAGCGCCCGTTTCACCACCATCTCCCAGCCGCCTGCCGTGAGACTCTCCGCGGCGCGGAGCGCGTCGCTCGGTTTCGGGCGATCCTTCACGCGCGCCTCGATCTCGCCGTGGCGCTCGCAAACCGCCTTTGCGAACTCCTCCATCGTGAGCGCGCACACCGCCTGCTGCTCCGGCGTGAGCTCCTTGTCCGTCACGAGGTCCGCCAGGTCGTCGAGCACCCACGCGAGCTGGGACAGGTGCTCGCGCGTCTCGATCAGGCGCTCCACAGTGTCCTGCTCGCCCCGGCTCAGCTCGAGCTCTCCCGCGAAGTCGCGCAGCACGGCGCGCATCAGGCCGCGCGCCTGCTCCACCGCGCCGCGGACCGGAGCGATGCCCCAGCACCAGTGCGACGGCGTGGCGCACCAGTCGTCGAGCGACGCGTCGCTCGACGGAAGGTCGGCACCCACAGCCTTCACGTCGGCGTAGCGCTGGCAGTACACCGGGAACACCTGCTCGGCGAGGGCGAAGAGGTCCGGCCGTCCCTCCACCAAGAGCTTGAGGACGTCGTCGCGGCGGATGTCCTGGCGGTGCAGGTCCGCGTCGATGCGCTCCACGTCGTTGGCGAAGGACACGTTCGACGGGAGCGCAATCGCGTGCACGAATGCCTCGGCGAGGCCGGGCGGCTTGTCCGTCTGGGCCGGCGCGTCCGGGCGCGGCGTGCCGACCACGTAGACGAGCATCCGTTCCACATCACGCGCGGACGGCGTGCGGTAGATACCGCGCAGGACGGCCGAGAATGGGGAGTTGTCCCACAGGCCGCCGTCGATCGCGTAGACGGCATGCTGAGTGGGGCCGGCGATCCGCTCGCGTCCGGAAGGCGTGGTGATCACCTGGGCCATCGCCGGGGTGGCCGTAAGGCTGGGACCGCCCGGCAGCGCTTTCGTCGGCTGGTGAAGCGGGAGCTCGCTGGGTGCGAAGGCGATCGGGAACGACGCCGTGGTGCGCGCAGCCCGCGCCAGGAGGGCGGCGGCGTCCGGTCCGTTCAGATCCTTCGGAGACTTCTCGGCCGGGAAGGGCCAGCCGCTCTGCGGCTCTCGCTTCACCACCTTCGCGATGGCGTCGACGAGCTCGTCGCCAAGGAGCCGCTCGGCCGGCCTGTCCACCAGCCGCAGGTTCATCCAGAGGCGGTGGTCGCGCGCGGGCACGCCGCAGCCGTCGTTCGTATAGCCGTATGCGTCTGTGGCCGTCACGGTCAGTCTCACCTGCGACGACACGGCGTCATCCAGGTCCCCGTCCGCCTGCTTGAGCTGCTCCATCACGCGGGCGCAACCGGCGAACAGCACGTCCGAGCTGAGCATCGAGCTGGGCTCGCCTTCTGTGACCAGCAGGTTGTCGAGCGACGCGAGCCCCTGCCATGTGGCCCGGATCGCGTCGGATCCCGCGCACTCGAGCGACTTCCGGTTGGCGGCGACGTAAGCGAGCATCGCGCCGTTGATGCCGCCGGCGCTCGTGCCGGCGATCACGTCGGTCATCACCTCGGTGCGCAGCGCGGCGAGCAGGGCTTTGTAGGGCTCGATCTCGGCAGCATCCTCGGTCCGCGCGAAGGCGGAACGGAAGCGGTCGAGTTCCTTCGCCACACCTCCCATCCACACCGCGAGACTCACACCGCCGTTGAAAACGAGGGCCAGACGCAGTTCCTGGTACATCCCGCGGTCCTGCATAGAGCGACGCTATCGCCTCCGTACGATTGGCGCCGTGAATTCCGACTCGTTTTACGGTCGCGACCTCGCCTACGTGCACGACCAGGCCTTCGGCCACCTCGCGCGGGCGGGCGGCGAGACCCTGCTCAGGCTGCTCGGGCGACAGGGTTTCGACAGCGGCCTCGTGGTCGAGCTCGGGTCCGGCAGCGGCATCACCGCTCAGCTCGTCACCGAGCACGGCTATGACCTGTTCGGCGTCGAGGTGTCGCCCGACCTCGTGGAGATCGCGCAAACGCGCGCGCCACAGGCGAGCTTCATCAACGCCTCACTGCTCGACGCGGAGCTGCCGCAATGCGTGGCCGTGACCGCGATCGGCGAGTGCTTCAACTACGCCTTCGACGAGCGCGCCGGCGACGAGGCGCTCGGCGTGATCTTCCAGCGGGTGTTCGAGGCGCTCGAGCCGGGCGGGCTTTTCCTCTTCGACATTGCCGAGCCGGGCCGCGAGCGCAGCGGCCCGCGCCGCGACTGGAGCGAGGGTCCTGACTGGACGCTCTGCCTGGAAGCCTCCGAGGACCACGACCTGCGCACGCTCGACCGCCGGATCACCGTCTTCCGCCAGGTGGACGGCGGCTTCAGGCGCAGCGACGAGCTGCATCACCTGCGCCTCTACGAGGTGCAGGACGTGCTGCACGGCCTCGAGGCGGCGGGGTTTGAGGCGCGCCGGTTAGGCGCCTACGGCAGCGCCGTCCACTTCGGGCGCGGCCACTCCGGCTTCCTGGCCACGCGGCGGCGCTAGCCGCGCTCGGCCCAGTACCGATCGGCCTCGGACTCCATCTTCTCGAGCCGCGTGTAGTAGTCCGCGAACTCGTTCAGATGGGCGAGCGCGATCTTGCCTGTGGTGACGGCGTCGTCGTCCGTCACGTTGGTCGCCGGATCCTGCTTGCCGTGCTCGAGCTCCACGTCCATGCCCATGCGGAACTGCTCGACGTCGAACGGAGCGTTCGACCAGTCGATGCCGATCTTCTCGCCCACGTCGCGCGCC
>JAICJR010000226.1 GCA_025928345.1 Thermoleophilaceae bacterium
CACACGACGGGATCGCCTCGCCGGTGGCGTCGCTCGAGGAGGAAGGGCGCAAGCACTCCTACGGCGTGCAGATGCCGATCGCCGTGATGGTCGACCTCGACTACGTGCGGCGCAGCGACCCGGTCATGCGCCGGTCCGGCGTGGGCGACGTGATCAGCAACCTCACCGCGATCGCCGACTGGCGCCTGGCCGAGCGCACGCGCGGCGAGTACGTCGACGGAGTGGCCGTGACGTTCGCGCGCACGGCGGCGATGGCCGTGCTCAACCGCGACGAGACGATCGAGGACGAGTCGTTCCTGCTGGCGCTGGCCGAGGCGCTCGTGCTGTCCGGCCTCGCCATGGCCACGGCCGGCTCCTCGCGCCCGTGCAGCGGCAGCGAGCACGAGATCCTCCACGCGATCGACCACCTCTTTCCCGGCACGAGCGGCCACGGTGAGCTTGCGGGCGCAGCCGCGCTGTTCAGCGCGTTCCTGTCCGGCGACGACGTGCTCTCGCGCGACATCGACATCTGCCTGCGCCGCCACGACCTCCCGCGCACGCCGGCCGACCTCGGCCTCAGCGAGGAGCAGTTCGCCCAGGCCGTGGCGTGGGCGCCGTCGACCCGGCCGGACCGCTACACGATCCTGGAGCACCTCGACATGGGGGAGGAGGAGGTGAGCGAGCGTGTCCGTGCGTACGGCGAGGCCTACGGTCGCTGAGCTGCGCGCCGCCACCCAGCCCGCCTCGATCTTCGCGCGCAACAGCGGCGAGCACTGGGCGGGCAGGCTCTACATCCGCCGCCTCTCGCCGTACCTGACGCGCCTGCTGCTGCACACGCCGCTCACGCCGAACGGCGTCACCTGGCTGATGATCGCCGACGGGCTGATCGCGGCCGCGGTGCTCACCCTGCCGGGCGTGATCCCGGTGATCGGCGCGGTGCTGCTGATCCAGCTCCAGATCCTGCTCGACTGCTCCGACGGCGAGCTGGCGCGCTGGCTCGACCGAAAGTCGCCGGTCGGCATCTACCTCGACCGCGTCGGGCACTGGCTCACCGAGACGGCGCTGCCGATCGCGCTCGGCATCCGCGCCGACGGCGGCTGGGACTCGCTCGGCGGCTGGACCACGCTCGGCTGCCTGGCCGCGGTGCTCCAGCTGCTGATCAAGGGCTGGGGCGCGCTCGTGACCGTCGCCCGCGCGGAGTCCGGCAAGCCGCCCGCTGAGGACACGGTCGCGGTGGCTTCGCCACGCGCGGGCGGCCTTCGCGCCGTGCGCCGGGCGCTGTCGTTCGCGCCCTTCTTCCGTGTGTTCGTTGCGATGGAGCTCACGCTGCTCGCGCTCGTCGCCGAGATCGTGGGCGCCACGCGCTTCCTGGTGGTGGCGCTCGTGGCGATCGGCGCCGTGACCGCGGCGGGGCGGCTCGTGGCGGTGCTCGCGTCGAGCCGGCTGCGATGACGCCCTCGTTCGGCTGCGTGGTCCTGACGATGGGCCGCCGGCCCGAGGAGCTGCGCATGGCCGTGGAGTCGCTGCTGACGCAGGAGGGCGTCGAGCTCGACGTGGTCGTCGTGGGGCAGGCGTGGGAGCCGGCAGGGCTGCCCGACGGGGTGCGGGGTGTCGGGCTGGCCGAGAACGTGGGCATCCCGGCCGGGCGCAACGCGGGTGTCCCGCACGCGCGCGGCGAGCTGCTCTTCTTCCTCGACGAGGACGCGGCGGTCGTCGAGCCGGGCACGCTGGCGGCGCTCGCCCGCACGTTCGACGAACAGCCCGACGTGGGCCTGATCCAGCTGCGCGTGGACGCGCGCGAGGGCGGCGACGGGCCGCGCGACTGGGTGCCGCGCCTGCGCGCCGGAACGCGGACGCGCAGCGGCGAGGTCACGCTCGTCTGGGAGGGAGCGGTGGCGATGCCACGGCGCGTGTTCGACGCCGTGGGCGGCTGGCCGGGCGAGTTCGAGTTCGTGCACGAGGGCGTGGACCTGGCCTGGCGCGTGATGGACTCGGGCTTTCGCGTGCTCTACCGCGGCGACCTGGCGGTGCTCCACCCGCTGCCCGTGCCCGCCCCCACGCGCCACGGCTACTCGAACTACTACGGCGCGCGCAACCGCGTCTGGCTCGCGCGTCGCTATCTTCCATTCCCGCTGGGCGCGCTGTACGTGGGCACGTTCGCGCTACGCACGGCGCCCCGGATGTTGCGCTCGCTCGGCGACATGCGAGCGGCGGCGCGCGGGTATCGCGACGGAATGCGGGGCCCGTGCGGCGGCCGCGGGAAGTTGAGCGCTCGCACACTCTGGCGCATGACCCGCGCCGGCCGGCCCCCAGTGATCTAGCCTCGAACGCGACGATGACCACCGAGATCGAGACAACCGCCCGCGACATCGTCCCCCCGGGAGAGGGCGAGGAGCGCCACGTCGAGTGGGAGGGCGAGCAGCACGTCTACGAGCCGCACCGCGTCGGCATCCCGCCGCTCGGTCCGTACGTCCGCGAGCTGTGGCGGCGGCGCGAGTTCGCCTTCGAGCTCTCGCGCACGACCCTCCGCGCGCAGCACTTCGAGACGGCGTTCGGGCAGCTCTGGCTCGTGCTCAACCCGCTGCTCCTGGCGTTCGTCTACTTCCTGCTCGTGGACATCCTGCGCCACGGGCACCGGCCGCACGGCTTCTTCGCCCACCTCGTGGGCGGCATCTTCGTCTACTACTTCTTCTCGGGTGCGGTGCGCGAGAGCGTCAAGTCGGTCACAGGCGGCGGCCGGCTCGTCCTGAACACCGCCTTCCCCCGGATCCTGCTGCCGCTGTCCACGGTGATCACCGCGTTCAAGCGCTTCGTCCCGACGTTCTTCATCTACATCCCGATTCACCTGATCTCGGGACTGCCCGTCACGCTCGCGGACCTGTGGGTCATCCCCATCGTGCTGACCATCGCGATGACCGCGGCCGGGGTCTCGATGTTCGTAGCCGCGCTCCAGGTGTACTTCCGCGACGTCAAGAGCTTCCTGCCATACGTGCTGCGGATCTGGATGTACGCGTCGCCGATCCTCTACTACGCCAACGAGATCCCCAACCACTGGAACTGGCTGCTCAAGGCGAACCCGATCGGCTCGCCGCTGGCGGCCTGGAGCGAGGTGCTTCAGAAGGGGCACGCGCCGCCGCCGGTGGACATGCTCGTGGGCCTGGCCTGGGGCGCCGGGTTGCTCGTGACGGGAGCGCTGTTCTTCATGTCCAGGGAGCGTGATTTCGCTGTCCGTCTCTGAGACAGCCAGCCCCGCGACGCCGCACGCGCCTGGCGCGGACACGACGATCCGCGTGGAGGACGTCTCGGTCACCTACCGGACGTCGCTCGAGCGCAAGCCCACGTTCAAGAGCACGCTGTTGCGGCTCGGCCGGCGCGAGCGGGTGGTGCGCGAGGTCGAGGCGCTCAAGAACGTCTCGCTCGAGGTGCACCAGGGGTCGGTGCTGGGCATCGTCGGCGCGAACGGCGCCGGCAAGTCCACGCTCGTGCGCACGATGGCCGGCATCCTGCCGCCGTCGGTGGGCCGGGTGGAGGTGCACGGGCGCGTCTCCACGCTGCTGGCACTCGGGGTCGGCTTCAACAGGGATCTGAGCGGGCGCGAGAACGTGATCCTCGGCGGCCTGGCCGCGGGGCTCTCGCGCGAGCAGCTCCACGCGAAGTACGACGAGATCGTCGAGTTCGCCGAGCTCGAGGACTTCATGGACATGCCGATGCGGACCTACTCGTCCGGCATGTACGGGCGGCTCGGCTTCTCCGTCGCCGTGAACATGGACCCGGACATCCTCCTGATCGACGAGGCGCTGTCGGTCGGCGACGCCAAGTTCAGGAAGAAGTCGTTCGAGAAGATGCGCGAGCTGTGCGCCCAGGCCCGCACGATCGTGCTCGTCTCGCACGCGCTCGGCTCGATCGAGCAGCTCTGCGACACCGCGATCTGGATGCACAAGGGCGAGCTGCGGATGCAGTCGGACCCTGAATCGATCGTGCACGCGTACACGAAGTTCCTCGACGTCGGCGAGGACGCGTTCACGATGGAGGACCTGTAGGCGCATGCCCGGCGACTGGCGACAGCAGACGCTCGACCGCGTACGCGACCTCATCAAGGAGGCCGTGCCCGACGTGGTCGAGGAGATCAAGTGGCGTAAGCCGTCGAATCCCTCGGGCGTGCCGGTCTGGTCCGCCGGCGGGATCATCCTCACCGGCGAGACCTACAAGGACAAGGTCAAGCTCACCTTCATGAAGGGCGCCTCCGTCGACGATCCGGCCGGGCTCTTCAACTCCAGCCTCGACGGCAACGCCAGGCGCGCCATCGACCTGTACGAGGGCGACGGCATCGACGAGGACGCCTTCAAGGCGCTCGTCCGCTCGGCCGCCGATCTGAACGCCGGCTAGCAGCCCGGCCGCGCGTACACCCGCCACGAGCGGTCCTGGAAGATCGCGCGGTAGCCGGCGGGCGGCGGCTTGGTGGCCAGGCCGATGTTCACCGTGTAGAACCAGCGCGGGATGAAGGTCCGACGCGGCACGAGGTAGAGCCCGCCCGGCGCGTGCGCGCCCTTCTCCACCGTGCTCACCGAGCCGGGGTCCCCGTCGATCCACCACCGCGTGTACGGGACCGGCCGGTGGTCGCCCGCGGTGAGCGGCGGGGGGCGGGGGGGACCGGAGCGGCCCACCCGCG
>JAICJR010000172.1 GCA_025928345.1 Thermoleophilaceae bacterium
CTGCGCCCGCATGGCGGGACCGTGCGTGTGCTGGGCGGGGCGCTGCCCGACGAGGCGTGGAAGGTCCGTGGCCGCGTGGGCTACGTGGGCCACGACCCGCTGCTCTACCGCGAGCTGAGCGGGCGGGAGAACCTGCTGTTCCATGCGCGGCTTCACCGTGCACCCGAGTCGCGGGTGGATGAGCTGATCGCGGCGGTGGGGATGCAGCGCCGCGCCGGCGATCCGGTGCGCGAGCTGTCGCGAGGGATGCTGCAGCGGCTCTCGGCCGCGCGCGCCCTCCTGCACGACCCGCCGCTGCTCCTGCTCGACGAGCCGTACTCCGGGCTCGACCCCGCGGCGCGCGAGTTGCTCGACCCGCTCATCGGCAAGCCGTCGGGACGAACGCGCGTGCTCGTGTCGCACGACCTCGAGGCGGGCGCCGCCGAGTGCGACGTCGCGCTGGGCCTGCGCGCCGGGCGGCAGATGTACCTGGGCAACCCTGACCCGGCGCAGCTGCGGAGCCTCTACGAATGATCGGCACCGCCTGGGCGATCCTCCGCAAGGACCTGCAGATCGAGCTGCGCACGAAGGAGTCGGTGCCCGCGATGGCCCTCTTCAGCGTGACCGTGTTCGTGCTGTTCCACTTCGGCCTGCAGCGCAACGAGCTCGAGGGCGACCTCGCCGCCGGTGTCCTGTGGGTCACGCTGATCCTCGCCACGGTGCTCGGCGTGAACCGGCTGTTCGTCGCCGAGCGCGAGCAGGGCGGCATCGACGGCCTGCTACTTGCGCCGATCGACCGCACGTCCGTGTTCATCGCCAAGGCGAGCGCGCTCTTCCTCTACCTCGTGCTGCTCGAGATCGTCGCCGTGCCCGCGTTCGGGATCCTGCTGCTCGGCCCCAACCTGTTCACCCCGTTGCCCACGCTGGTGCTGCTGCTGGTGCTGGCGGACATCGGCCTCGCGTCCGTGGGCGCGCTCGTGTCCGCGCTGGCGGTGGAAACCCGCGCGCGCGACCTGATCGTGCCGCTGCTTCTCCTGCCGCTGCTCGTGCCGGTCACGATCGCGGGAGCCGAGGCCACCGAGCCGCTCTTCAGCGGCAGCCAGGCCGCTCACGAGCTGGGCAAATGGCTGGGGCTCTTAGGGCTCTACGATATGGTCTTTCTGCTGGTCTCTATCGCGGTTTTCGACTTCCTTCTGGAGGACTGACCCTTGTACGGCAAGGGACTTAGAACCCTCTCCATAGCCGCAGCCGCCGCAATGGGCACGGCTCTCGGACTCGTCTTCTTCTACGCCCCGCTCGATGCGGATCAGGGGTTCATCCAGAAGATCTTCTACGTCCACGTCCCGCTCGCGATCGTCGCGCTCTTCGGCTTCATGGCCGGCGGCGTGATGGGCATCAGATACCTCCGCAGCGGCGACCGCAGCTGGGACATGCGCTCCTACGTGGCCATCCACCTGTCGATCGTGCTGGCGGTGGGCGTGCTCATCAGCGGCTCGATCTGGGCGAAGGCGTCCTGGGGCCACTGGTGGGTGTGGGACGAGCCCACGCTCGTGTCCTTCCTGATCATCTTCCTGCTCTATTGCTGCTACCAGCCGCTCCGCTTCTCGATAGAAGACCCGGAGCGCCAAGCGCGCTACGCCGCCGTCTTCTCGATCATCGCGGGCGCATTCGTGCCGCTCAACTTCGTTGCGGTCCGGCTCGCGCAGGCGTTCAGCCATCCGCGCGTGCTCTCCACGACCGGCGGGAACCTGCCGGGCTCGATGCGGCTCACGTTCCTCGTGTCGCTGCTCGCGTTCGCCCTCCTGTGGGTCACGCTCTGGAAGCTCGAGCTCACGTCGAAGAACGCGTCTATGCAGCTCAAGCGGCTGCGCAGGAACCTGGAGGGCGCGTTCGATGAGCAGCGCGTCCCGGCGGGCGCGCCCGCCCCGCCGGTGGGCACTGTCCCAGCCAGTCCGAGGGAGAGCTGATGCCCGCGATTCCGCTCGGCGAAGCAGGCAAGTACGTGGCGGCCGCGTACGTGGTGGTCTTCACGTTGGTGATCGTCTACGTGGCGATCATGGCCGCCAAGCTCCAGCGCATCGAGCGTGAGGTCGAGCATCTGAACGAGCTGGCGGACAAGCGCTCGCGATGAGCTCCCGGCTGCTCGCGCTCGGGATCTCGCACAAGACTGCCCCGCTCGCGCTGCGCGAGCGGCTCGCGCTGCCGGAGGGCCGCGCGGCGGGCGTGCTCCGCGACCTCGTGGCTCACCCGGAGATCCATGAGGCGGTGGCAATCTCCACCTGCAACCGCACCGAGATCTATGTGATCGCGAGCGATCCGGTGGAGGCCGAGACGGCGGCGCTTGCCAGCCTCTCGCGCCAGTCGGGGATCCCGCCCACCGAGCTGCTCGGCTCGCTCTATTCGCCGCGCGGGGTGGAGGCGGTGCGCCACCTCTTCGGCGTCGCTGCCGGGCTCGAGTCGATGATCGTGGGCGAGGCCGAGATCCAGGGGCAGGTGAAGCGCGCGTACGAGCTCGCTCTTGTGGAAGGCGCTACCGGGCCGATCACGAACCGCCTGTTCCGCGACGCTCTCGCCACCGGCAAGCGCGCCCGCACCGAAACGGCGATCGGGCGCGCGCGTGTATCGGTGTCCTCGGTGGCGGTTGAGCTGGCTCGCGGCACGCTTGGCGAGCTCGCCTCGCGGCGCGTGCTGGTGATCGGCGCCGGCGAGAATGGCGAGCTCACGGCGCAGGCTCTGCGCGAGCGTGGCGTGGAGACCGTGTTCGTCGCCAACCGCAGGTACGACCGCGCGATCGGCCTGGCGCAGCGCTTCGGCGGGCACGCCGTCCGCTTCGACGACCTCCCGGGCGAGCTCCAGGCGGCCGACATCGTGGTGAGCTCCACGGCGTCCCCTCACCAGATCGTCGGACGCGAGGAGCTCGAGCTCGTGCTCGAGAGCCGCGACGGCCGGCCGCTGCTCCTGATCGACATCGCCGTGCCGCGCGACATCGATCCGAGCGTGCGCGATCTCCCAGGCATAACGCTCATCGACATGGACGACCTCCAGCGTGAGGTGGCGCGCAACCTCGGCGCCCGCGAGGCCGAGGCGGTGCACGTGCGCGGCATCATCGACCAGGAGGTGGAGCGCTTCAGCGACTGGCTCGCGAGCCTCGACGTCGTGCCCACCATCGCCGCCCTGCGCGAGCGCGGCGAAGAGATCGTTCAGCGCGTCCTCCGCGAGAACGAGTCCCGCTGGGAATCCCTCAGCGAAGCGGACCGCGAACGAGTCGCACTCCTGGCCCGGACAGTGGTGGGCCGGATGCTCCACGAGCCAACCGTCCGAATGAAGAGCGCGGCCGAACAAGGCGGCAGCTACGTCCACCTACAAGCCCTCCGAGAACTATTCGGACTGGAGCCGGAAGTGCCCGACTACAAGCTGGAGGAACACAAGGCGGATGTAGCCTCGCTCGAGGATCACCGGAAGCGCACGAGCCAGTAGTTCCCGCAACTCTGCAATTCCGCAACCCTGCTCGCTACGTCAGAGAGGCGCCACCCCCGTGACGCCTCTCTTCGGACCCAAACCCATTTGAGGAGGAGGGCGACGCTTCCCGCTTCCGCCCAAGTCTCTCTACTCCAGGTTTTCGGATCTGGGCGTTTCTGCCGATATGGGGTCTTGACCCCATCTTTTCGGATGAGCCACCGCGGAACGCTCATAGGCCAGACCATCCTGGTCAACATCTTCTTGGTCACGGCGGTGCTTTTCGGCGCCACGTCCGCGGCCAATCTCAACCTGCGCATTCAGGGCGAGCGCACGCAGTTCGCGCTGCTCGCGATGGCGATCATGCTCGCGCTGCTGGCGAACATCATGATGCTGCGCCGCCGCTTCTCGCCGCTCGAGGAGCTGATCGACCGGCTGGAGCGGATCGACCCCGCCCAGGCCGCCTCCTTCGACGAGCCGGCCGCCGGCGCGATGGAGGAGGTCGACCGCCTCTCCGCGACGTTCAAGAAGCTGCTCGAGCGGATCGAGTCCGAGCGGCGCCGCAGCGGCCGGCTCGTGCTGCGCGCCCAGGAGGAGGAGCGCAAGCGCGTGGCGCGCGACCTGCACGACGAGGTGAATCAGGCGCTCACCGCCATCCTGCTGCGCCTCCAGGCGCTGATGCAGGACGCGCCCTCGCCCGAGGTGGAGCGCGAGCTGTCGCAGCTCAAGCGGCTCGTGAATCAGGCGATGGAGGAGCTGCTCCAGCTCGCCCGCCAGCTGCGCCCGACCGCGCTTGACGATCACGGCCTGCTGTCGGCGCTCGAGGGGCAGGTCCGGCGCTTCGGCGAGCAGCATGGCATCGAGGCTGTGCTGCGCACGGAGGCCGAACCCGATGCGATCGGCGACGACCAGCAGCTCGTGGTCTACCGCGTGGCGCAGGAGGCGCTCGCCAACGTGGCGCGCCATGCGGACGCGACGCGCGTGGAGGTCGACCTGTCGGGCCGCGAAGGCGGCATCGACCTCTGCGTGCGCGACAACGGCCGCGGCTTCGACTCCACGCTGCCGCCGAGCGGACTCGGCCTGAACGGAATGGCGGAGCGCGCGCGCCTCGTCGGCGGCGAGCTGAGCGTGTACTCCTCGGCCGGCAGCGGCACCACCGTCACCCTCCACGTGCCCTGATGCTTCACATCCTGATCGCAGACGACCACGGCATCGTGCGGAGTGGCATCCGCATGCTGATCGACCGCCAGCCCGGCATGCGCGTCGTGGCAGAGGCCGAGGACGGGATCCAGGCGGTGGAGCTCGCGCAGTCGCAGCGTCCGGACGTCGCGATCCTCGACGTATCCATGCCACGCATGACCGGCCTCCAGGCCGCGCGCGAGATCCGCAGCCGCGCGCCGGACACGTCGGTGCTGCTGCTGTCGATGCACGACGATGAGCGCTACTTCTTCGATGCGGTGGACGTCGGCGCGGCCGGCTACGTGCTCAAGCGCTCGGCGGACACGGACCTGATCGACGCGATCCAGGCCGTCGGCCGCGGCGAGCAGTTCGTCTCGCCCGTGACCGAGCGGGCGGTGATCAAGGAGTGGCTCGACGGCGCCCGCGAGGACCGCCTCGAGGACCCGCTCACGCCTCGCGAGCTGGACGTCGTGAAGCTGATCGCGGAGGCCTACACCAACAAGCAGATCGCTGGGGCGCTGCACGTGTCGGAGAAGACGGTGGAGTCACACCGCGCCAACGTGCTCTCCAAGCTCGGCATGCGCGACCGCGTGGAGCTGGTGCGCTACGCGATCCGCCGCGGCCTCGTCGAGCCGTAGAGCACGCCGAGGTTCTCCGCCGCGCGGACCGCGCGCTCCATCATCAGCTTCTCCCGGCCAACCGCTGCGAATGCCCCGCCGCCTGAGCTGATCGCCTGACGCGCCGCGAGAGAAAGCGGTCGCGCGCGGCGCACGCCCAGCGTCACCCCGTAGGCAAAGCGGCGCCGCACGAACGACCTCCGCGTGAGCCGTTCGGGCGGGATCACGTGCTCCACGGCGGCGTCCGGGACGTACCGCACCCGGTAGCCCAGCCCGGCCAGCGCCCGCTGCGCCTCGTCCTCCTCCGAAAAGAAGATCCGGCTCCCGCTGTGCCCGAAGGCGGGGTCGAAGCCTCCGATTCGGCGCAGGGCGGACACCCGGAAAGAAATATTCGCCCCGTAGACGGTGGTCACGAAGGGATCGAGGTCGCGCACCTCGCCGCCGAGGTCGAGCAGCGTGAGTGCCGGCAGGATCGGCGGCGACACCCAGGAGGGCGGCCCGCCCGCCGGCCAGCGCGGCCGGATAGGCCCGCCGATGCACGCCATCTCTTCCGGCGCCCCCTCCCATGCTCGCAAAAGTCCTGCAAACCACCCAGAACGAACCACGGCGTCGTCATCCACGAACGCCAGCACATCACCCTCGTCGCACCACTCGAGCGCCCGGTTTCGCGCCCGCGACAGCCCGGGAAAGGGCTCGACCAAAACGGTCCCGTCGAACCCGGCGGCGGCGTCCGCCGACATCCCGCTCGCGACCACCGCAACCGCGTCCGCCGGCGCCTCCCGCCTCAGCGCGGCCAGCGATTCGGCCGCCTCGGCGGGGCTCCGGTTCGTACACACCGCAATTCGCAGGTGCCCATTCACGCGGGGGCAGCGTAGTGGGGTTGACCTATCTCTAGACTGTCCCGGAGACCGGCTCTTTGAAGTGAGGGAGCTTCAATCCGATGCTCGAGATGGTGATCTACGGCGTGAGTTTCGACATGGTCGGCAAGCAGCCGATCGTGCTTCTGAAGACGCGCGAGGGGAACAAGTTCCTGCCGATCTGGATCGGCCATCCCGAGGCTGCCGCGATCCTGATGAAGCTCCAGGGCGCCACCACGCCGCGCCCCATGACGCACGACCTGATCAACGACATGCTCGGCGAGCTCGACGTGTCGTGCAGCAAGGTCGCGGTCACGGAGCTGAAGGAGAACACGTTCTACGCCTCGATCACGCTCCAGATGAACGGCCGCGAGATCGAGATCGACTCCCGCCCCTCCGACGCCCTCGCCCTCGCCGTCCGCACCAGCGCGCCAATCTTCGCCGCCGAGTCCGTGATCGAGGAGTCGGCGATCGAGTTCGAGCACGAGGTCGAGGACACCGAAGAGGTGGTCGAGAAGTTCAAGGACTTCCTCGACAACGTCACGCCGGAGGATTTCGCCGCTGGCGAATAGTTTTGTAGTGCGTAGTGGGTAGCGGGCAGTTGAAACAACGCACTACGCACTACTCACTACGCACTTCTCGACTAGAAGTGTTCAGCGAACGCCAGGGCCTCTGCCCTGTTGCGGCACAGCATCAGCTTGATCGCCTTGCCCTGCCGCATCTTCCACAGGTGCGCCGCCTCGCGCTGTACCACGTGTCCTGACCCCTTGCTCGTGCCGCGCCACCAGCCGAGCACGATCACCTTGTCGTCGCCGA
>JAICJR010000187.1 GCA_025928345.1 Thermoleophilaceae bacterium
GACGCTGCTCTTCTGCGCCGGGGACGCGACGCCTCCAAACCCCATTCCAGATTCGTGCCAGGGGGACAGCGGCGGTCCGGTCGTCTACGACACCGATCCCTCATCGACCACGACTTACGCACTCGTCGGACTCGTGGATTCCGGGATCGGCTGCGCTCAGCACACCTTTCCCGGGATCTACACGCGCATCGCCGAGGATGATGTGAAGGATTTCTTCATTCCGACTCTCCCGCCGCCGGCCCCCGTCGAGACCGGCACGGCCTCGATTTCCGGCGGCAGCAACCCCGGCCAGACGCTCACCTGCAACGCCGGCGGCTGGACGCCGACCGATGCCGACGCTCCGACCTTCAGCTACCAGTTCTTACGCCAGGGCAGCAGCACCCCGCTGGCGAATGGCAGCACCTACACGATCCAGCCGAGCGACCTCGGCAGCCGGATCCTCTGCGAGGTGAAGGCGCAGAACGCGGGCGGCTACGGATTCGCGGACAGCCCGAGCGTGCTCGTGCCGATCCCGCCGGTCGTTCCGTCGCCACCTCCGCCTCCGCCGCCCGCGAAGGACAGCATCGCGCCGTCCCTGCGGATCGCGCACAAGGCGTGCACGAAGACGAAATGCACCGTGAAGGTGCGCGTGAGCGACGCCGCTCCGAGCTCGGGCATCGCGAAGGTCACGGCCACGCTCTCCTTCAAGCACAAGACGCGTTGCCGGGTGAAGCACAGCCACAAAACGCGCCCGTGCACGAAGCGGGTGCACCGCAAGCTGAGCGCGAAGGCGGGCAGCGGCGGGACCTACACGATCGTCGCCACCCACCTCAAGCCGAACACGAGCTACACGGTCACGCTCATCCCGTTCGACAAGGCCGGCAACCGGCCGCCGTTCTCAACGGTGACGAACGTGCGCACCCAGCCGAAGCACCCGCGCCTGTTCTAAGAAGCGGAACGCGCGCGGCTGCGGCGGCGCGAGGTCTTCCCCAGGCTCTTCGGAGGCGCGTCCGGGACGACGGGCGTCTCGAGCAGCGCCAGCACGACCGCGGCGCGCGTCTGGCCGTCGTGATCTGCCTTCTTGAGCCGCTCCCCGCTCGCCGCGGAGATCTTGTCGAGCCGCTTGAGCGTGGCCTCGAGCTCCGCCGACAGCTCCTTCCAGCCGCGCTCGTCGAGCGTCATGTCGGAGCGGCTGAGGTGGGCGTCCTTGCGGTCGAAGCCGCCGCTGGCGGCACTGGTGTGCACGAGCTCGAGAATCCCCTGCACGGCCGCACCGGTCATTGCCTGCTTCACGATCTCCGGCACCTGACCCCATGCCTTGTCGCTGATCCGCGGCCGCGACTGCAGCCGATAGTGGTGCTCGACCGCACCGCGGCGCGGCGTGGTCTTCACGAGCTTGATGAGGTCGAACCGCGCGAGCTGGCGCATGTGGTAGCTCACTCGGTTGACGGGCAGCCCGAGCGCCGTGGCGATCTCCACTGGACTCGCGTCCTTCTCCTCGAGCAGGCGCAGGATCTGCACCCGCAGCGGATGGGAGAGAGCCTTTACGGTCTCGGTGTCGGTGATGTCAGCATGTGGTTTCAAGCGCACTCCTCCAGAGCCTCGGCGAATCGTTTACGAATCCTGTGTAGTCGAACCTTAACTGTGCCTTCGGGTAAATCCAGCCTCTTGGCGAGCTCGGGCTGGGTGAGGTCCTCGCTGTAGCGGAGAAAAAGCAGGGTCCTGTCCGCCGGGTCGAGGCGGCCCAGCGCCTGCCGGGTGGGCGCCTGGGAGACGAGTTGCTCGATTTGGCCGTCCTCGGCGCACGGCTCCTGCGCCGAGCGCTCGGGCAGCTCGCGGTTCCGCAGTCGCGCCCGGCGCTCGAGCACCCGGAGCGACTCGTTGCGAGTGATCTGTAACAGCCACGCTGTAGGACTCTCGATATGGCCTGCGCGCGGCTGCGCCCGCCAGGCACGGGCGAGCGCTTCCTGCACGGCTTCCTCCGCGTCCTCCTGGTTGCCGACGATCCGTCGCGCCTCCCGAAGGGACCGCTCGCGGAGCCGTTCCCAGTGCCAATTATGAGACGACAGGGCGCCTCCGGGCTCCTTCCCACGCGCTTCACCTCAGGAATGTACGCCTCTTTGAAACGGTTTGGAGTGGTCACCGGGTCCTGCCTATTGAGATGTCAGTTTACGTCGACCCGGCGACCGCCTGCGCAGAGTCCCCTGCGCTCGCCGCTTACGAGCGGCTAGCACCCGTCTACGACCTGCTCACAGCGGGCTACGACCACCCCACGTGGCTCGACGCGCTGGAGGCGCTGGCGCGCGAGCACGGGCTCCACGGGCGCCGCCTGCTCGACATCGGCTGCGGCACCGGCAAGAGCTTCCTCCCGATGCTCGCGCGCGGCTATGAGGTGAGCGCCTGCGACGTCTCGCCGGCGATGGTCGAGCTAGCGCGCGAGAAGGTGGACGCCGCCGGCGCTCACGCGGACCTGTTCGTGGCCGACATGCGGATGCTGCGGCCCACGGCGCCGGCGGACTTCATCACCTGCCTCGACGACGCGGTGAACTACCTGGTCGCGTCAGAGGACCTGACGGCGGCGCTCGCTTGCACGGCCGAGTCGCTCGCGCCCGGCGGCCTCGCCGTGTTCGACGTGAACACGCTGGCGACGTACCGCAGCTCGTTCGCTTCCGACTTCGCGCTCGACGGGCCCGGCAGCTTCCTCTGCTGGCGCGGCAAGGCGGACGCGTCGTTCGCGCCGGGCGACGTGGCCGAGGCCGCCATCGAGCTGTTCGAGGAAGAGGAGGACGGCCGCTGGCGGCGCAGCGTCAGCCGCCACGTCCAGCGCCACCACCCGCGCGAGGAGGTCGAGGCCGCGATCGAGGCCGCGGGCCTCGAGCTGGCGGCCGTCCGCGGCCAGGCGCGCGGCGCGCGATTGGAGCTCCACGCTGACGAGCTCGAGCACTCGAAGCTCGTCTATCTCGCCAGAAAGGGACCGTGAAGGAGGCCGTGTGATCATCCAGCCGTAGAGCCAAACGGAACGGGGGTCGGCGGTGGGCGCCGGAGGGTGCTTGCCGTCAGACCTGCCAATCCGATTGAATAGTCACCATAAATGGCACATTTCCGCAGGGATGCATCGGGGACCCGGCCCTACGTGCCCGTCATTCGCGGTCGCGACAGCGAGCTGAGTGCCCTTGCCTGGTTGCCGGACGGGGTGAAGAAGAACGTGATGCCGCTCGTGGAAATCGAGCCCGGCGCGCTTGCCCAGGCGCCGCGCGCGCTCGCGTCATCTTGGGGCGACTCGCGGCCCGTGCTGCTCGACACGCTGCTGCTCGATCACGGCGCGAGCGAGGTGCGCGAGCACGAGCTGGTCGAGCTGTTCGAGCACTGCCGCGGAACTGTGCAGGCGGTGCCTGTGGGCGGCCTCGGCCGCGGGATCGACCACACGGCCGCGCTTGCGGGCGTGGTGGCCGCCCAGCAGCGCGGCGCCGCGCTGCGGGTCGCGCCGCGCGAGCTCCTGCCGGGCGCGCCGCGCGAGCGCCGCCTCGAGTCGTGGCTCGCCGTCGTGGACCTCGCGCCCGATCAGGTGGACCTCGTGATCGACCTGGGCGAGGTGCGCGAGCCGCGCCACGTGTCCTCGCTGCTCGCGGCCCACGACGCGCTCTCCGAGCTGCCGTATGCGCAGGAATGGCGCTCGGTCACGCTCGCGGCGGCGGCATGGCCCACCGTGCCGCAAGACGGCGGCTGCGACTACGAGGACCTCTCGGACCGCCTCGACTGGCGGCTGTGGCGCCTCGTGGCGGACGGCGAGCTGCCACGCGCGCCGGGCTTCGGCGACCACATCGTGCGTCCGCCGGGGGCGAGCGACTCCGCGTGCGGCGCCACCATCGCCTACACCACGGGCTGCAGCTGGCTCGTCGTGAAGCGCGGACGCATCGCGCCGCGCTCAGACGAGCTGCGCGCGGCCAGCCAGGCGCTCCTCGCCCGGCCCGAGTTCGCCGGCGCGCGCCACTGCCGGGGCTGCGCGCTGATCGAGGAGTTCGCCACCGGCAGCTCACCTGGAGGACTCGAAGGGTGGCGCGCAGCCGGCGTGTGTCACCACATCGAGACGAGTGTGGCTGAGCTGACACCGCTCGTGGGCTAGTTCCGCCCCCACCCCACGAGTGCGCTCGCTGCGCTCCGGCGATCAACTCGACCCCGGTCGGGCCAGATCGCCGTGCCGCTTTTAGGGGCGGACCCGCGGGCGCATCGCGCGGGCGCCGATCCGCTCGAGCGTCCCGCGCAGCGCCGGCCAGTCGCCTTCGTCCGAAAGCGTGCCGACGATCGCTCCGCCGGACCCTGCCGAGTTCGCGGACGCACCGGCCGCGCGGGCGCTCTCGACCATGCTCGCGGTGAGCCGGTCCACGGGCATGATTGCGAGCCGCTCGTCGAACGAGGCGTCGATGCAGCGGGCGAACGCCGCATGGTCGCCGGTGCAGAGCGCCTCGCGAGCGGTTGCCGCATGGTCCGCCAGCTGGCGGAGCGCTTTCACCACCTCCGGCTCGCCGCGGGCGTGGCGCTCGCGCAGGCGCCCGTGCGCGATCCCGGACGGTGCGGCGGCGTCTGGATGCCAGGCCACGTACAGCGGCGGCAGCAGGCTCGGATCGAGCTCCTCGTAAGAGGGGTCGCCGCCGAAGTCCATCGCCACAAGCGCCTCGCGTGCCTGCACGATGCGGTCCTGCAGCCCGGCAGCGATGCCGAGGTCCTCCGCCTCCACCGCGAGCGTAAGCCGGGCGAGCTCGTCTTTTTCGAGCTCTGCGCCGTGGAGATCGCACAAGGCGCGGGCACAGGCCATCACGATCGCGCTCGAGCCGGCGAGGCCGACCTCACGCGGCACATTGGTCTCGCAGCGCAGTTCGACCGCGGTGTCCGAACCGATCTGCCGCCGGAAGCGCTCGAGCGCGGCTCGCATCAGCGGCTCGCCACCTGGCCCGGGCGGCGCGAACGCATCGGCGGCGGCCGGCAGCGCGCTCGCCCTTGCCTCGAAGTCGCGCACCACCACCGCGATCGTGCGCCCGCCGTAGCCGTCTGACGGATTGCCCGCGAGCGCCACCCGGGCGAATGCCCTCCCGTTTCCGCTGCCGCGCATGGCGGCGGAGGATCGCAGGACGTTCGTCGAGGATGGCCGGCGCCCGCTGGCAGGCGGGGCGCGCCGTGCCGATCTCGGAGGTGTGTTGTCGACCTCGGTCAGCGGGATGCACGCGGCGGACTTCATGCTCGCCGCCACCGCCGACAACATCGCCAACACCGACACGGCCGGCTACCGGCCCTGGCAGGTGAACATGACGGCTCAGGCCACGGGCGGCGTGAGCGCCGGCGCCACCAAGGGCGCGCCGGGCGGCCAGGACCTGGTTGACGACATGACGGCCCTCGTCATCGGCGCGGTGGTCTACAAGGCCAACGCCCGCGCCTACTCGGCCGCCGCCGACACCGACCAGAGCCTGTTCGACGCGTTCGCCTGAGCGCCTAGCCCGCGCTCACCGCGTCCGGCTTCGCTCGTCGCGCCAGCCTCTGACGCGCGCCCGCGTCGAGCTCGACCTTGCGCAGGCGCACCGCCTCGGGTGTGACCTCCACGCACTCGTCCTGGCGGATGAAGTCGAGCGCCTGATCGAGCGAGAGCTGGTGGTGGGGTGCGAGCCGCACGAGCTCCTCGGCCGTGGACGAGCGCATGTTGGTGAGCTTCTTCTCGCGCACGGCGTTCACGTCGAGGTCCTCGGAGCGCGAGTTCTCGCCCACGATCATGCCCTCGTACACGTCCTCGCCCGGCCCCACGAAGAGCTGGCCGCGGTCGGACAGCTTGAGCAGCGCGTACTCGGACGTGGCTCCGCGCCGATCGGCCACGAGCGAGCCGGTGGGCCGCGACTTGATCTCGCCGTGCCAGGGCTCGTAGCTCTCGAACACCGAGTGGAGGATGCCGGTGCCGCGAGTCTCGGTGAGGAACTCGGTGCGGAAGCCGATCAGCCCGCGCGCCGGGATCAGGTACTCGAGCCGCACCCAGCCCGTGCCGTGGTTGACCATCTGGTCCATCCGGCCCTTGCGCAACGCGAGCAGCTGCGTGGTCACGCCGAGAAAGTCCTCGGGAATGTCGATCGCCAGGCGCTCCACCGGCTCGTGCAGCGCGCCGTCGACCTCGCGCGTGAGCACCTGCGGCTTGCCCACCGTCAGCTCGAAGCCCTCGC
>JAICJR010000043.1 GCA_025928345.1 Thermoleophilaceae bacterium
CCGGCGGTCCACGGCTCAGGGTCGTCCGCCCCGATCGGGCCGCTGCGCTCGCCCTCCGGATACAGCTCCTCCTGCACCTCCGGCTCGGCCACGCGCGCCTCGGTGGCCGGGCTCGGTTCCGAGCGAGGCTGCTCGAATGCGGGCTCGGCGGTCGAGCGCTCACGCTCAGACGGCGGCGCGGAGAACGAGATCGACAGCGACACTCGACCGGCGCTGAGCACGCCGCCACCCGCGATAAGCGCGGACCCGATGAGCGCGAGCCACGCACCCGAACGCGCGGGGTGATGGTGTGCCGCCGGCGGATGGTTGATGAGCTGCGAAGCCACGATCACAAGCGCCGCGATGCCAATCAGAGGCAGCGCACCCTCGCGCTGCGGACCGTCCCAGACGAGCGGTGCGAGCACCACCCATATCGCCCACAGCGCGAGCGCCGCGAGCACGAGGTCCCACACCTCAAACACCCGCCAGGCGGTGAGCTCGGGCGCGTACCAATGGAGAAACAGGCTTACGAGCAGCAGCAGGCCACCCGCGGCTGCGAGCAGTGGCGGTATGTCGAGCTTGCGCGCCACGGCCAACACCCTAGAGGGAAGCGACCGCGCTTCCCGGCACGGCGTGGCTGAAGAGGAAGCCCTGGCCGCGCCGACAGCCGGCGTCCACGAGCGTGCGCAGCTGCCCCTCCGTCTCGATTCCCTCCGCGAACGGCTCCATTCCCAGGTTCGCCGCGAGCTGGATGATCGCCGTGACCATCATCCGCGACGTGTCGTTGCCGGGCAGCCCGGACACGAACGAGCGGTCGATCTTGAGCGAATCCGCCGGCAGCGCTCCCAGGCGCGCGAGCGACGAGTGCCCGGCGCCGAAGTCGTCGATCGCGAGCCGGAAGCCGCCGTTGCGCAGCTCGCAGAGCACCTCCTCGGCGCGAGTCCAATCCGACATCGCGGCACTCTCCGTTATCTCGATCACGAGCCGCTCGCGCGCGATCCCGGCACGCGCGGCGTCGTCGCTGATCCGCTGCACGAGCTCAGGCTCCCACAGCTGGCGCGGGGAAAGGTTCAGCCCCACGTTCAGGACCCAGCCCGACTCCAGCCACTCGCGGCCCTGGCGGCACGCCTCGCCCACCACCCAATCCGCGATCGGCTGGATGAGGCCCACGTCCTCGGCGACGGGGATGAACTCCCCGGGCGGCACGAGCCCGCGCTCGGGGTCCTCCCAGCGAATGAGGGCCTCCACTCCGACGATGTGATCGTGCAGCGGGCGCGGGCCGCCATTCGTCATCGCCTCGCACGCCGACGGCAGGTCGACGACCGGCTGGTAGTGAAGGACGAACTCGCCGCGATCGATCGCCTTGCGCAACCGCGTGACGAGCCCGAGCCGTTCGCGCCTGCGCAGGGATTCGCCCGAGAACACTCCCCACGACGCCTGCCCGCCGCGCCGCACCTCGCGCAGAGCCGCCTCGGCGTGGTCGATCAGATCGCCCGGGTAGCCGCCGTCCGACGGGTACACGCTGATGCCGATACTGGCGCCCACGAACGACTCGGCGCCGTGGATCACGAAGGGCTCCGCGAACACGTCGTGCACGCGCTTCGCCACCTCGCGGGCGGTGTGCTCCGCGCCCTCCGCGGCCGACACGTTCAGCTGGTCGACCGGCTCGATGTCCGGCAGCAGCAGCAAAAACTCGTCCGCGCCGTCCCTCGCCACCAGGTCCATCGTGCGCGCGACCTCGCGCAGCCGCGACGCCGCCTGACGAAGAAGCTCGTCTCCCGCCGCGCGGCCCAGGCTCTCGTTGACGAGCTGGAAACGGTCGAGATCGACGAAGAGCACCGCCAGCGAGGAGCCGCCGCGGCGCGCCCGCGAGAGCGCAAGTCCGAGATGCTCCTCGAACAGCGCGCGGTTCGGTAGGCCGGTGATGCTGTCGTAGCGGGCGAGGTAGGCGATCTGTTCGGCGGCGCGCTTGCGGTCGCTGATGTCGCGCGCGAGCGCGAGGAACAGCAGCTCCCCCCCGCCGGCGTCGAGCAGGCCCACGCGCACCTCGACCGGGAACGTGGTGCCGTCCTTGCGCCGGTACACGGATTCGATCGTCATCGGGCGGCCGCGGGCGGAGCCCGAGCACATGTCCGCGAGCGCCTCCTGGCTGAGCGCCGCGTCCACCTCGCGCAGCCGCATTCCGAGGAGCTCGTCGCGCGTGTAGCCGAGCGCCTTCACCGCCCCCTGGTTCACGTCCACGAAGCGCCCGTCCGAGTCGAACACGAAGAAGCTGTCCGCGGCCTGCTCCACGAGCCGGCGGAAGCGCCGCTCGCTCTCCGCGATCGAGCGCTCGGCGTTCTTGCGAGCGGTGATGTCGTACGCCACGCCCACAAAGCCGCTCAGCTCACCGTCGTCATCGTGAATCGGCGAGTCGCGCGTGTAGCACGCGAAGGTGGTGCCGTCCTTGTGCCGCGCGCGAAACTCGCCCTCGAACGGCTGGCCCGTGCGCAGCACCTTCATCTTCCGCGCCGCGAAGCCGGGGTCGTCCACCACGCCGAGCTCGGCGATGTTGCGCCCCACCGCCTCGTCCCGCTCGTAACCGAGCAGCTGCTCCGCCTGCCGGTTCCAGTGCGTGACCGCGCCCTTGAGATCCGTCGCCACCACCGCCGCGTCCACCTCGTCGAGGAGGCGCGAGTGGAAGCGGGCCTCGCGTTCCGACAGGACGCGCGGCGTGATGTCGAGCATCACACCGCAGATCGTCACGCTGCCGTCTGGGGCGCGGCTTGTGCAGATCGCGTCGCGCACCCACACCACCCGGCCGTCGGCGGCGACGGCGCGGTACTCGAGCTCCCCGTCCTCGCCACGGCGGACGAGCTGGTGCGCTTCCTGTGTCACGCGGTCACGGTCGGCCGGATGCACGTGGTCGCCCCAGGCACTGCCGGTGCCGGTCCAGCGCTCGGCCGGGTAGCCGAGGAGCCTCTCGGCGTGCTTCGAGACGAACGTGAAGCGCAGGCTCTCGCCCTCCGCTTCCCACACGAGCGCGCCCACTCCCTGGAGGAGCAGCGCCTCGTTCACGCTCAATCCGGCCACGCCGGCCTCCCGGGTCGACTACCGCAGGCGCCAAAGGTTACGGAATGGTCAGTCTCGCCTCGCCGGGTTGGCGCGCTGAGTCAGCCCAGCACGAAGTTCACGAGCTTCCCGGAAACCACGATGGTCTTCGCGATCTGGTTCCCGTCGAGCTGTGCCGCGACCTTCGGCGATTCACGCGCCATGCGCTCCTGCTCGTCGTCCGGCGCGCCCGCCGGGACCTGCACGCGGTCGCGCAGCTTGCCGTTGATCATCACGACGACCTCGTTGGTATCGCGCGCGAGGAGCGCCGGATCCGCCTCCGGCCACGGCTGCTCCCACACGCGCTCGCCCGTCATCAGCTCGTACACCTCCGACCCCAGGTGCGGGGCAAACGGGAAGATCAGCGAGCCGGCGGTGGCGGTGGCGAAGCGCAGCTGCGAGCGGCCATCAGGCGACTCGAGCAGCGCGTCGCGCTGCCTGTACGCGTCGTTCACCAGCTCGATCACGGCGGCTATCGCGGTGTTGAACGCGAAGCGCTGGCCGAGGTCGCTCGTGACCTTGTCGATCGCCCAGTGCGCCTTTCGCAGGAGGTCGCTCGGCTCGCCGGTGGGTTCGCTCGACTCCTCCGTGGACTCCGCCATATCGGCGGCCAGCCGCCACAGCCGCGACAGGAACCTGTGGATGCCGCCGGCACCCTCGTCCGACCAGTCGGCGTCCTGGTCGATCGGGCCGAGGTAGAGGATGTAGGTGCGCAGCGTGTCCGCTCCGTAGCGGTCCACGTACTCGGCGGGGCTCACCACGTTGCCCTTCGACTTGGACATCTTGGCGCCGTCCCGCGTGATCATGCCCTGCGTGAAGAGATTGGCGAAGGGCTCCTGGAAGCCCACGTAGCCGAGGTCCGCGAGCGCCTTCGTGAAGAAGCGCGCGTACATCAGGTGCAGGATCGCGTGCTCGATGCCGCCGATGTACTGGTCGACGGGCATCCAGCGGTCCACGACGTCGCGGTCCCACGCCGCCTGGTCGTTGTGCGGGTCGCAGTAGCGGATGAAGTACCAGGACGAGTCCACGAACGTGTCCATCGTGTCGGTCTCCCGCTTGGCCGGGCCGCCGCACTTCGGGCAGGTGGTGTTCACCCAGTCCTCGGCCGCGGCCAGCGGCGAGCGGCCGCGCGGCGCGTAGTCCTCCACGTCGGGCAGCTCGACCGGCAGCTGGTCGTCGGGCACTGGCACGAGGCCATCGTCTGGGCAGACCACGATCGGGATCGGGCAGCCCCAGTAGCGCTGGCGCGAGAGCAGCCAATCGCGGAGCTTGTAGTTCACCGCGGGCTTGCCGCGACCGTCCGACTCCAGCCACTCGATGATCTGGGGGAACGCCTCACGGTTGTGTATCCCGTCGAAGCGCCCGCTGTTCACGAGCAAACCATCGCCCGTGTACGGCAGTTCCTCCCCCTCCACTACGCGCCGGATCGGCAGGTCGAACTTCTTCGCGAACTCGTAGTCGCGCTCGTCGTGGGCGGGCACGGCCATGATCGCGCCGGTGCCGTACTCCATCAGCACGTAGTCCGCGACGTACATCGGGATCTGCTCGCCGTTGACGGGATTCGTGACGGTGTGGCCGAGCGGGATGCCGGTCTTCTCGCGGGCCTCTCCACGCTCCTCCGGCGTCTCTCGCACGGCGCGGTTCACGTACTCGTGCACCTCGGCTGAGTCGTTCAGCCGGAGCACGTCCGGATGCTCCGGGGCCATGACGAAGAAGGTGGCGCCGAACAGCGTGTCCGGCCGCGTGGTGAACACCGGGTAGTCGATCCCAAGCTCCTCGCAGCGGAAGACCACCTCGGCGCCCTCCGAGCGGCCGATCCAGTTGCGCTGCATCGTCTTGACGTGCGGCGGCCACTCGACCGTCTCGAGATCGTCCAGCAGGCGCTGCGCGTAGTCGGTGATCTTGAAGAACCACTGCTCGAGCTGGCGGATCTCCACCTCGTTGCCGCAGCGCTCGCAGCGCCCGTCGATCACCTGCTCGTTCGCCAGCACCGTCTGGTCGACGGGGCACCAGTTCACCGCCGCCTCCTTGCGGTAGGCGAGCCCCTTCTCGAACAGACGCAGGAAGATCCACTGGGTCCACCGGTAGTAGCTCGGCTCGTGCGTAGCGAGCTCGCGCGACCAGTCGATGGAGATCCCCCAGGACAGGAACTGCCGGCGGAACTCGGCGATCGACTTCTCGGTCGAGTCGCGGGGGTGCTGCCCGGTCTTGATCGCGTGGTTCTCCGCGGGCAGGCCGAAGGCGTCGTAGCCCATCGGCTGGAGCACTTTCCGGCCGATCCGGCGGCGGTAATGGGCGATCGCGTCACCCACGCTGTAGACCTTCAGATGGCCGATGTGAGGCTCGCCCGAGGGGTAGGGAAGCATCACGAGGACGTACTGCTTGTTCTCGTACGTGGCCTCGTCGTTCGACACCTCCCAGGTGCGTTCGTCGGCCCAGATCTTCTGCCACTTGGGCTCGATCTGCTTGGGGTCGTAGCGCTGGTCCATGGCGCACCGGAGATTAGTGGTCCTGTAGCTTTGCCCTGGATTGCGGTGAGAAACGGGGGCGACAGCGGGTCGCGCGCGGCCGACCTGGCGGCGCAGCAGGTGGAGACGATTGTGTCCGCGGCGCACGATGCCGCGGAGGAGATCCGCGCCGAGGCGCTGGCGGCCGCCCGCCGCGAGGCCGGCGAGATCACGGCGGACGCGGCCGCGAGGGCCGAGCGGATCCGCTCCGAGGCCGAGACGCTGCGCGACGAGGCGCAGACGCTGCGCGACCGCGCCAAGGACGAAGCCGACCACATGCGCGCGGAGGCCACGCGCGTCCTGTCCGAGGCGCGCGCCGAAGCCGACAACGCGCGGACCGAGGCGCAGGCGGCCGCCGTGCGGCTGGGTGCCGAGGCGAAGGAGCGCGCCGACTCGATGCTGGCGGAGGCCGAGACCACCGCCGCGCGGCTGCGTAGCGAGGCCGAGGAGCTCCGGGCCGCGGCCGCCGGCGAAGTGGAGAAGGCAACGCGCGAGGCGCAGGAGAAGGCCGGGGTGCTGACGGCCGCCGCGGAGCAGGCGGCGCAGCAGGCGCGGGCGAAGGCGCACGAGGACGCCGAAAGCAGGCTCAGCGCGGCCGAGGAGAAGGCGAAGAAGCTCGAGAACGACGCGCGCCGCGACGCCGACCGGCGCCTCCAGGAGGCGCGCGCCGAGGCGGTGCGGCTGGGCGAGGAGGCGCGGCGCGAGAGCTCGCAGCGCGTGTCCGATGCCGAGCGGCTGGCGGACGAGATGCTCGCCGACGCCCATGCGGTGAGCAACGGCCTGCGACAGCTCGGGAAGACGCTGCAGGACCAGGCCGAGACCATCCTCCGCGAGGTCCAGGCTGGACACAAGCGGATGCGCAGCGACCTGCGGACGGCCACGGGGTCGTCGTCTTCGGGTGGCGGCGAGGCTGATGCTTCGCCGCGCTCCCGCCGCGGAAGCCCGTTCGAGGACCTCGAGGTCCCGAGCTGGGCTGAAGGCTCTTCGGACCGCTAGGCCGGCGCGAGTCGCGTTGCCGCGGCCTTCCAGGTGGCCACCACAGGTGCGCCGGGCTTCAGAGCGAGCCGCTCGAGTGAGGCATCGGTGATTTCCGCGGTGAGGTGCTGGGGCGCGCTGAGGCCGACGCGTACGCGGGCGCCGAGCACGGTCACTGTCGTCACCGTGGCCTGGATGTGGTTGCGAGCGGAGCCGGCGTGGTTCGATCCGGGCGGCTCGAGCTCCACCTCCCAGGGGTAGACGCTCACCGCCACGGGCCCGCTCGCCGGCTCGGCGCTCAGTACCGCGCCGCCGCCGTCGAGCTCGATTCGTGTGAGCCCCTCCTCGGCCGGCGTTGCGATGCCGCTCAGCACGTTCGCGCCGGTGAAGTCGGCGACGAAGCCTGAGGCGGGCGCGCTTGCCAGTTCTTCCGGTTCGCCCTGCTGCACGATCCTGCCGGCGTCGATCACGGCCACGCGGTCGCCGAGCAGGGCGGCCTGGGCGAAGTCGTGGGTCACGAGCACCGTTGGGATCTCGGCGTCGGCCAGGAAGGCGCCGAGCTCGCGGCCTGCCTTTGCGGCGGTGCGCGGATCGAGCGCGGCGAGTGGCTCGTCGAGCAGGAGGAGCTTCGGCTCCGCGGCGAGGGCGCGGGCGAGCGCGACGCGCTGGCGCTCGCCGCCGGACAGGGTTGCGGGCCGCGCGTCGGCAACGTGCGCGGCGCCGAAGCGGTCGAGCAGTTCGCTGGCGCGCTGCTTCCGCTCTGTGCGCGGCGTGTCGGGCAGCGCGTAGGCCACGTTGCGCCAGGCCGGCATGTGCGGGAAGAGCGCGTACTGCTGGAACACGAGGCCGCAGCGGCGGCGCTCCGCGGGCGCGAACACGCTGCGGCCTGTGTCCAGCCACAGCTCGCCGCCGCACTCGATGCGCCCGCTTGCGGGTCGCGCAAGGCCCGCGAGGAGCCTCAGGATCGTCGTCTTGCCGGCGCCGCTCGGGCCGGCGAGCGCCAGGCAGGCGCCGTCCTCCACGTTGAGCGCGACGTCGAGCTCGACATTCCCGACGCTCGCGTTCAGCTCAGCGCGCAGCACCGCCGAATGCCCCGGAGCCGACGAGGAACTTCACGGTGAGGAGCAGCGCGCCGCTGACGGCGACGAGGATGGCCGAGAGCGCGAGTGCGCCGTCGAAGTCGGTGGCGAACTCGCCGTAGATCGCGAGCGGCGCCGTCTGCGTGATCCCCCTGAAGGAGCCGGCGAACATGAGCGTCGCGCCGAACTCGCCGAGCGCGCGGCCCCACGCGAGCGCGAGGCCGGCGGCGAGCCCGGGTGTTGCCGCGGGCACCGCCACGCGCGCGAACGTCTTGGCCTCGCCCGCGCCGAGCGTGCGAGATGCCTCAAGCCAGCTGCTGTCGAGCGCGGCGAAGGCGGCCTGCCCCTGGCGGAGGTAGAACGGGGCGGCGACGAAGATGAGCGCGACCACGACGGCTGCCGTGTTGAGCGTGAGCGGGATCCCGGCGTTCCTCAGCGCGGGGCCGAGGAAGCCGCCGGGGCCGAAGGAGGCGAGCAGGCCGATGCCGGCCACCGCCGGGGGCAGCACGAGCGGGAGCTCTACAAGGGTGACCACCAGCTGCTTGGCGGGGAACTCGCGCGTGGCGAGCAGGTATGCGGAGGGCGTGCCTACGAGGACGATCACGGCCACGGCGATCGCCGATGTCTCGATGCTCAGTCGCAGCGCGTCGGTGGACGCCGGATCGTTCAGGCTGGAGATGAGGCTGCTGGGACTCGAGTGGGTGAAGATCGCTACCACCGGCAGGACTAGGAACGCGAGCGCGATGGCGAGCGCGAGCCCCAGCAGCGCCGGGAACCAGCCGCGCGCGGTGAGGCTGCGGGGTGGCGCTGTGGCTGCCTGGGCGCTCATGACCCGGCGCCGGGCGGCGGCTCGAAACCCGCGGCCTCCAGCGCCTTTCGGCCCGCTCCGTGGAGGAGGCCGTTAATGAACTGCCGCGCCTGCTTGGGGTGCTTCGCGCCCTTCACGACCGCTACGCCGTAGGCCACCTGGGGCTGAAGGCTCTTCGGCAGCTCGACCGCCTTGAGCTTGCCGTCCGTGGCGTCCACGTCGGTGATGTAGACGAAGCCGGCGTCCACCGCGCCCTGCGCGACCTTGCCGATCACGCCGGCGACGTCCGGCTCGTTCGAGCGCACGTTGGCCAGCACCTTGGCCCCGTCGGCCTTGGGCAGGCCGGAGAGGACCTGGCGGGTGTAGGTGCCCACCGGGACGGTCGGCGAGCCCATCGCGATGGTGGTGCCCGGCTTCTCGAGGTCGGCGAGAGAGGTGACTTTGCCGCCGCTCGCCCGCACGGCAATCACCAGGCGGTTGCCCGCGAAGATCACCGGCTTCTCGACGAGTCCTTTTTGGAACAGCTGGTGCGGGAACTTCGTGTTGGCGGATGCGAACAGGTCCGGCTTCACGCCCTGCTCGATCTGGGCCGCGAGCTCGTCCGAGCCGGCATACGAGGCGCGGACGCTCGCCTGCGGGAACTTCTGCGCGTACTGGTCGAAGGCGTCCTTGAGCGAGGCGGCAGCGGAGACGACGAGCGTCGGCTTCCCGCCGCCGCTCGAGCCGCAGCCGATGGCCGCAAGCGCCGTGATCACCGCGAGGAGCGCGAGCGACCTCCGCGAGCTCAACCGGCGCCCCTTTCGATCATCACCGAAGTCGCCTTCACCGCCGCGGTGGCGGGCACGCCGGGCGCAAGGCCGAGCTCCTCCACCGCATCGCGCGTGACGACCGCCGTGATCCGATGCGGCCCAGCCTCGATCTCCACAAGCGCCATCACGCCGTCCACCTCCACGGACGTGACGACGCCGGGGAAGCGGTTGCGCGCCGACAGCTGGTCGCCCGCCTGGTGCCGCTGCGGACGCTCGGACAGCCGCTCCACCTCGCGCAGCGGCACGAGCCGGCGGTTCGACGAGTCACGTTTCGTGCGCAGCTTGCCCGCGCGCTCCCAACGCCGCAGCGTGTCGGCACTGACGCCGATCGCACGAGCCGCCTCGCCCAAAGTTAGGTCCCTGGAGGCCATGAGTCCTGCCTAAGCATTGCATAGGCAGAACTGTCACCGCTAGGGCGGGCGGTAGGATCGGTGCATGGCAGAAGACTGCGGCAACGTGAAGATCGCGGTTGGCGAGGCCGCCGAGCAAACGGTGGCCGACGTGATGATCAAGCGGCCGAAGACGCTGCCGCTCGACGCGAGCGTCGGCGACGTGCGGCGGCTCTTCGAGAACGGAAGCGTGCAGACCGGGCTACTGGTGGAGGACGGCCGCTTCCGGGCGGCGATCGAGCGGAACAACGTGTCCGACTCGACGCCGGACGACTCGCCGGCACTCGATTTCGCCGTCACACCGACGGCCACTGTCCGTCCCGCGACGCCCATGCGAGAAGCGATCGCCCTGCTCGACGCCGAGTCCACACGCAGGCTCGTGGTGGTGGACGACGACGGGGAGACGCTGCGCGGCCTCGTCGCCCTCAACTCCTCGCGATCGGGCTTCTGCGGCGGCGGCGAGTAGCGCCTCTCGTTCATGAGAAAAGCCGCCCGTTGTGGGCGGCTTTTTGAGTGGAGCTAGTCGGGCTCGAACCGACGACCTCCCGGCTGCCAGCCGGACGCTCTCCCAACTGAGCTATAGCCCCAAGGCCTCCGAGTTTAGCCGGTCGACCCGCGGGCACCAGCGCGATCAGGGGCTCGAGCGTCCGCCGTTTGACCTGCGCCATTGCAGCCATAGCTTCCAGTGCTCCCGGCTGCAAAACACGTGGCGACTCTGCGCCTGCGACGGAGGCCGCACTCGCGGCCGACGCCCCAGGATCCCCGAAATGAACCCGGCGCACTGTTCCATGAACTCGCCTGTACCAACCACTAGTTCGTGTATCGGACGGAAAAGTGGCTCTGGAATGCCTATTTACGGATTTTTCGCAAAAGTGGGAACAATCGTTGCGATGGAGCGCCAGCGAGTCGGTCCCGGACTGAAGCTCCTCGCGAGCATCGGCGCACTCGCCGTCCTGCCCTGGGTCTTCGTCACGCTCGTCGAGATCGACCGCGGCTGGGGGGACGCGATCTGGCAGCACAACCCCTGGCGCCGCGACGCCATCGTCCTCACCTGGATCGGCGCGCTCGCCGGCCTCACCGCCGCCGCCGAGACATTCGGTCGGCGGCCCGCGCCGCCTCGTCTACGCCACCCTCGGCGTACAGCTCGCGGCAGGCCTCGCCTGGACCGTGCTCCTCTTCGCCACCCCGTCCTGAAACGGGCCCCTACCCCACCGACCGCGCCGGCACCTCGCCCCACAGCTGCTCGAGCCGGTAGAACGCCCGCGCCTCGGGCGTGAAGATGTGCACCACGCAGTCGAGGTAGTCCATCAGGATCCAGCGCGCTTGCCGGTCGCCCTCCGTCCGCCGCGGCATCAAACCGTCAGCGTCCTTCAGCTCCCTGTAAATGGCGTCGTAGATCGCCTTCGTCTGCCGCTCGGTGTTGCCGCTGCAGATGACGAAGTAGTCCGTGTAGCCCACCACGCCGCGCAGATCGAGGATCCGCACATCGATCGCCTTCTTGTCGGAGGCGATCTCAGCGATCTGCTCCGCCAATGCCAGCGAACGGTCCTCCGGCGACGAAGAAGCGCTCACGACTCCGCCGCCACCGGCGCCGACGACCCATACAGGCTCTGCGCCCCGATGTAGTTCGCCACCTTGTCCGGCACGAGATAGCGGATCGGCTTGCCCTCGCGCGCGCGCCGCCGCACCATCGACGACGACACATCCACGCGCGGCATGTCGAAGAACACGAGCCGCTCCGCTCCGCGCAGCCCGGACAGCCTCACCCCGATCGCAGGCCGCGGCCACCCGGTGCGCTCCACCACCGCGATCGTCGCGAGCGACAGGACCTCTTCCGGCTCGTGCCACGACCGCAGCGACGCCGCCTGGTCCCCGCCCAGGACCAAGAAGAGCTCATCGTCCGGCGACGATTCCCGCAACGACCGCAGCGTGTCCACCGTATACGACGGCCCCTCGCGGTCGAGCTCCACGCGCGACAACGCAAACCGCTCGTCCGCGGACACGGCCAGCTCGCACATCTCGTAGCGCGCCTCGGCACCCGGGTCGTCCTCCACCTCGCGGTGCGGCGGCGCGCCGGCGGGAATCCACACCACCGTGTCCAGCCCGAGGCAAAGCAGCGCCTCCTGCGCGCAGATCAGATGTCCGATATGGGGCGGGTTGAACGTCCCACCCAGGATTCCAACTCGCGCGGCCGCTACTCCCTCACCTGCCCGGAGCCCTCGACCACGTACTTGTACGTGCACAGCTCGCGCAGTCCGATCGGCCCGCGCGCATGAAGCTTCTGCGTCGAATTTCCGATCTCGGCACCCATGCCGAACTCGCCGCCGTCGGTGAAGCGTGTGGATGCGTTCACGTAGACGCACGCGGTATCCACGCCGGAAGTGAACGCGCGCGCAACCTCTTGCGACTGCGTGACCACCGCGTCCGAATGCCCGCTCGTGTAGCGGTTCACGTGCTCGATCGCCTCGTCGGCGGAATCCACAACCTTCACGGCGAGGATCAACGCGTGGTACTCGGTCGCCCAGTCGGCCTCGGCTGCCTCGTTAAGAGAATCCGCCAGCTCCCCGGCGAATGAGCGCGTGCGCTCATCCACCCGCAGCTCAACGCCCGACTCGCGCAGCTCACCCAGCGCACGCGGCAAAAACGACGGCGCGATCGAGGAGTGCACGAGCAGCGTCTCCGCCGCGTTGCACACGCTCGGCCGCTGCACCTTCGCGTTCAAGGTGATCGCCACCGCATCGTCAAGATCGGCGCTCTCATCCACGTACACGTGGCAGTTGCCCGACGCCGCGTAGATCACCGGCACCTTTGCGTGCTCCTTCAAAGCCGCCTTCAGGCCCTCGCCACCGCGCGGGATGATCAGGTCGACGATCCCCTCCTGAGTGGCGATCTCGCGCAGCTCGTCGCGCCCGCCACCCGCAACGAGCGACACCGCCCCGTCAGGGAGCCCAGCCGCCGACACCGCCTCGGACGCGATCGACGCAAGCACAGTGTTCGAATGCAGCGCCGTGGAGGATCCGCGCAGCACGATGGCGTTGCCGGACTTGAGGCACAGAGCAGTGCAGTCGATCGTCACGTTCGGCCGTGCCTCGTAAACCACGGCGACCACGCCGAGCGGCACGCGCACCTGGCGCAGGTCGAGCCCGTTGTACATCCGGTAGCCGGAGATCACCTCGCCAACGGGATCTGGGAGGGCCACGATCCGCCGCGCGTCGCGCGCGATGCCCGCCACGCGCTCGCGCGTCAAAAGCAGCCGATCGAGCAGCGAGGCGTCGAGCTGCGCCTCCCGCCCAGCCTCCATATCGCGCGCGTTCGCCTCGAGGATCTCGTCCACGCGCGCCTCGAGCGCGTCCGCCATCGCGCCGATCGCGGCGTTCTTCGTCACTGTGTCCAGGCGCGCGAGCTCGCGCGAAGCGCGCTTCGCGCCGGCACAGATCTCGGCTACTGATGCCGCGGTGGTGGCCACCTGACAAGGGTACCTGCCACCCGTACCATCGCGAGCTTCCGCCAGACTGTGCTGCATGGCACACGTGGAAGCGGTGAACGTAGGCACTCCCCGCCCGATCGAGCGCTCGAACGGCACGGTGGAGACGACCGGAATCTGGAAGGAGCCCGTGTCCGGCCGCGTGGCCGTGCGCGGCGTGAACATCGAGGGCGACGACCAGGCGGACCGCACCGCCCACGGCGGTCCCGACCGCGCGCTCTATGCCTATGCGGCCGAAGATACGGAGTGGTGGGAGGGCGAGCTCGGACGCGACCTCGCCCCCGGAACCTTCGGCGAGAACCTCACGCTGCGGGGCATCGACGTGACCGGCGCGCTCGTGGGCGAGCGCTGGCGGATCGGCACCGTGCTCCTCGAGGTCAGTTCACCGCGCATCCCGTGCTGGAAGCTCGCGAAGAAGATGGGCGACCCCCGCTTCATCAAGCGCTTCGCCCAAGCGGGCCGCCCCGGGGCCTACCTGCGCATCATCGAGGAGGGCGAGCTCGGCGCCGGCGACGCGGTGGAGATCGTTGCGCGTCCGGACCACGACGTCACCCTCGCCCTTTTCGTGGAGGCCTACGAGCACGACCGCTCCCTACTCCCACGCCTCCTCGAGGCGGATGCCCTGACGGACGCTTGGCGCGACTGGATCGAAGAGGCCGCCCCGCGCTACTCGAGCACGAAGTAATCGCGGTGTACGGCCTCCTCGCTCGCGCGCGGAAGCAGCTCGCGCACCTCTGAGGTCTTCAGGCCCTTGATGCGCCGGAGCTCCTCGGCCGAGTAGTTCACGATGCCCTTGCCGATCGAGCGGCCGTCGCCGTTCGGGGTCGACACATCCACGGCATCGCCGGCCTGGAAGTCGCCCTGCACCTCCACGACGCCCACCGGCAGCAGGCTCGTGCCGCGCTCGCGCAGCGCGTGCGCAGCGCCGTCATCCACCACGATCCGCCCGTGCGTGGGCTTCGCGTACTTGAGCCACAGCTTGAAGCTCGACACGCGGCCGTCCTGCGGCCTGAAGCGCGTGCCGCCGTCGTCGCCCGCCACCGCCGCGGCGATCACGCCCTCGCGATGGCCGCTCGCGATCACCGCCGGGATGCCGGCGGCCGTGGCCATCTCCGCCGCCACCACCTTCGAGCGCATACCGCCCGACCCGAGCGGCGACGTGGACATCGCGATGTCGATGTTCTGCAGCATCCCGAAGTCCGCCACCTCGGGCACGTGGCGCGCGCTCCTGTGGCGACGGGGATCGGCCGTGTAGAGGCCGTCGGTGTCCGTGAGGAGCAGCAGCAGGTCCGCGTCGAGCAGGATCGCCACCTGAGCCGCGAGAAAGTCGTTGTCGCCGAAGGAGATCTCGTCCGTGGTGGTGGTGTCGTTCTCATTGATCACCGGCACCACGCGCCAGTCGAGCAGCTTGCGCAGCGTCTGGCGCGCGTTCAGGTAGTGGCTGCGCGCGGACATGTCGAAGAACGTGAGCAGCACCTGCGCGCTCGGCACGCCGTGTTCCTGCAGCAGCTCGTCGTACACGCGGAAGAGCTTGCCCTGCCCGACCGCCGACGCCGCCTGCAGGTCGTCCATCGCGCGCGGCCTGATAGCAAGGTTCATCACCTCCATCCCGCGCGCGATCGCGCCTGAGGTCACGAGCACGACGGACGTGCCGGCAGCGTGCAGCTTCGCCGTCTCGGCGCAGAGGCGCGCCAGCGCGTCTCGGCGTACGACACCCTCGTCGTCCGCCACGATGCTCGACCCGAGCTTCACCACAGCGATGGCCATGCGGCGAAGGTTATGGGGCTAGGGGTGCCCGCGCTCGCTTTTGGCGCTACCCCGGTCCCGCGTCTATTGCGGAACGCACCTCGGCCTCGCTCGGGATGGCGCCGAAGCCGGTGAGGCACCAAGTCGCGCCCGCGGCCTCCCACGGCGCCGGGTCGGTGCCGGCCGGGTTCGTCACGACGACGTCGAAATCGCCGGCCGCGCAGTCCGGCCGCTGCTCGATCACGTAGGCCACCATCTCCTCGAGCTGCGCGGGCTCCTCCTGGTCGATCGGGAAGAGACCGTCCCAGCGCGCCGCGCGGCGCATCGGGCGCTTGTTCGGCCAGCGCGCTGCCACCCACACCGGGATCCGCGGCCGCTGCAGCGGGCGCGGCTCGAACTCGCCGTCCCAGAACCGGGCGAGCCGCTCGAGCCCGTCGTCGAGCAGCCGCGCCCGTTCGCGCGCGTCCACCACCTCGCCGAACGGCTCGAGCTCGCCGTTGTTCGGAACTCCGAGACCCGCGCCGAGCACGAGTCGCCCGCCGCTCAGGAGGTCGAGCGTGGCGGTCTCGCGCGCCAGCTTCTGGATCCGGCGCCTCGAGAGCGGCGTGACGAGCGCCCCGATCCGTATGCGCTCGGTGGCGCACGCGATCGCGCTCATCGCCACCCACGGATCCGCGAGCGCGCGCGTGGGCGGCCTGTAGTTCACGTGGTCCCAGACGAAGAAGCCGTCGAAGCCGCGCTCCTCGGCGTCAGCGGCAAGACGCGCGAGCACACGCGGGTCCGACAACTCCTCGAACGGCGCGACGAATATGCCTCGCTTCGCCCTCACGCCGGATCCAATTCGAACACCATGCCGGCGATCTCCACGTCGTCGCCCGCCTCGAAGCCGGCCGCCTCGAGCGCGCGGATCACGCCCATCGAGCGCAGCCGATCCTCGACGTAGCGCTGCGCGTCCTCGTTGTCCATGTCATGCCGCGCGATCAGCCGCTCCACACGCCCGCCTGACACGCGGAAGGTGCCGTCGCCGAGCCGCTGCACGCGGAAGCCGTCGTCCGCGCCCGGCCGGTAGACGCGATGTTCCGCCGGCGCCTCGCGTGGCTCGGCTGCGAGCGGCAGCGCCTCCCCCGGGACGTTCCGGAAGATCGCGTCCACCAGCTCGTCGAGGCCGGATCCGGTGGCCGACGAGGTCACTACCACCTCCACACCGAGGCGCTCCCGCCACTCCTGCTGCGCCGCCTCGGCCTGGTTAGGCGGCATGAGGTCCGCCTTCGACAGGCAGAGAATGCGCGGCAGCACCTCGAGTCCCGCGCCATACCCCGCCAGCTCGGCCTCCACGGTCTCGTAGTTGCCAACCGGGTCCGAGCCATCGAGCGGACTCAGATCCAGCACGTGCACGAGCAGACGCGTGCGTTCCACATGCGCGAGGAACTCGTGGCCGAGTCCCGCGCCCTCGCCCGCTCCCTCGATCAGCCCGGGGATGTCAGCCAACACGAGCTGACGCTCGTCGCGCTCGATCGTGCCGAGCACCGGCTCGAGCGTGGTGAACGGATAATCCGCCACGCGCGGCTGCGCGCGGGTGATGCGCGCGAGCAGCGAGGACTTGCCCGCGTTCGGCAGTCCCACGAGGCCGGCGTCGGCGAGCAGCTTGAGGCGCAGCTCGAGCCAGCGCTCCTCGCCGGGCAGCCCGCGCTCCGCGAAACGCGGCGCCTGCCGGGTGGGGGTGGTGAAGTGGCGGTTGCCGCGCCCGCCCAGCCCGCCGCGCGCCACCACCGCGCGCTGGCCCGGCTCCGTGAGGTCGTAGCGCAGCTCGCCCTCCGTGTCCTCCACGACGGTGCCCGGCGGCACGCGCACCTCGAGCGCCTCCGGGCTCGCCCCGTGGCGGTTCGCGCCCTCGCCGTGACCCCCGCGGCGCGCCTTGTAATGCGCCTTGCGCTTGAAGCTCTGCAGGTCGCGCAGCGACGGGTCGCAGACGATCACCACGTCCGCGCCGCGGCCGCCGTCGCCGCCATCCGGCCCGCCCCGGGGCACGTGCGCCTCGCGCCGAAACGACACCACGCCGCTTCCGCCGCCGCCGCCCTGCACGAAGATCTTCGCCCTGTCGTAGAGCACGCGGCGATGGTAGTTACGGCAGAAGACCGCGCAGCAGCTCCGGGTCGTCGGGCATGAGGCCGGCGGCCGGAAGGCGCCGCAGGAGCTCGGCCCAGCCGTCGTTCTGCTCGCTCACGCGGCGGATGTGCTCGCGTCCCTCCTCCACTCGGCCGCAGCCTCCGAGCGCGAGCCCGAACCAGAAGGTGATCTCCGTGTTGTCCGGCGCCGCCGCGTGGGCCCGCTCGTAATGGCCGAGCGCGGCCTCCAGGTCACCCTTCACAACGAGCTGCTCGCCCAGCTCCATCTCGTCGTAGGCGCGGCGAAGCCCGAGCAGGCGCCGCAGCTCGCGGAGCGGCTCGGGGTGGTCCTCCACGCGCAGATCCACCGGCTTGTGCTTCCACGGCTCGCCGTCGCGCCTTCCGCCAACCACCACGAGTGCAGCCGACTGACGGCCGCGGATGTCGCCGCCTTCCGCCTCGGCGGCTTCGAGCGCGGCGAGCAGGCGCTCCGCCAGGTGCCCGTCCGCCGACTCGTACGCTCGCACCATCGCGTCGGGCACCGTCTCGCGGCGCATCATGTTCGCCTGCGCGGACATCTGGTTGCCCACCCGGTGCCCCGCCTCCGCGATGCACGACTGGCCCGTGTGCACCGCCACTCGTCCCGCGGCGTCGAGCATCGCAACCTGCCTCGTGGCCTCGCCCTGGTCGCGGTCCACGAGCTCCCCGAGCGCGCCGGCGGCGCTCCGGCCGCCCTGCATCAGCTCGAGCCCGCGCGGCCCGTACGACACCTCGACGAACGACTGCGTGGCCACCACACCCACGCCGGGCTCAGCCCACGGCACGACCGGTCCCACGGAGAAGAAGTGAGACTGCACCGCCACGCCCAGCTCGCCGGTCTCCGGATCGCGGGCGACCAGCGAGTAGGTCATGCCGCGGAGATTATTCGGAAGCGGCGGGCGCTACAGAGATGACGCGGCCGCGGCGGCCGGTCTTGAACTCGACGACGCCCGGGCGCTTGGCGAAGATCGTGTCGTCCTTGCCGATGCCCACGCCGTCGCCGGGGTGGAAGCGCGTCCCGCGCTGGCGGACGATGATCTCGCCGCCCGTGACCGTCTGGCCGGCGAAGATCTTCACGCCGAGCCGCTGCGCAGCGGAATCACGGCCGTTGCGGCTTGAGCCGAGGCCCTTCTTATGAGCCATCCTCGGCCTCCTTCTTCGTCTGGCGCGGCTTCGAGGCCTTCGGCTTCGCGGGGGCCTTGGGCTTGGCCTCGCTCTTCGGCTTGGCCGCGGCCTTCGGCTTTTCCTCGGCCGCCGGCTTCTCCTCGGCCTCCTTCGCCTCCTTGACGGCGGCGGAAGCGCGCTGCAGCAGCTTGATGTCCTTGATCTCGATACGGGTGAGGTCCGCGCGGGCGCCCGTGCGGCGCTTGTAGCCGCGCTTGGGTTTGTACTTGAGCACGTGGATCTTCGGGCCGCGCTCGTGCCCGGTCACGACGGCCTCGACCTTGATCTTGCCGAGATCGTTGCCCTCGAACACGGTGTCCTTGCCATCGGCAAGCAGCAGCGGATCAAGCGTCAGCTTGTCGCCCTCAGAAGCACTCATACGGTCAACCAGCAGCGACGCGCCCTTCTCGACGCGGTACTGCTTGCCGCCAACTTTTACGACTGCGTACATGGATTCCTCACAAAGAGACGCCCCCGTGGGCGCCGACGCTGGAGTGTAGCCAACGCAAGTGCCCAGTACCCGGTGCCCAGAGCCTAGAACTGGCCACTGGGCGCTGGGCACTTACTACTCCGAAGCCGCTTTGGTCCGCCGCCCCCGGCCTCCTCTGCGCCCACGACTGCGCTTCGGCTTCTCCTCCGCCGCGTCAGCGGCGGCGTCGGCGCCGTTGTCGACGATCGTGGCGGAGGCTGCGGATCGCGAGACGGACTCGATCCTCACCAGCCTCTTCTCCCCGAGATGCTTCACCCCGCGCGCCACTGAGATCACGTAACCGTCGACCTTGGCCACGGCGTCGTCCTCGTCGTACATGTGCGGCTCCTCGATCGTGACTAGCACCTCCTCGCCCTCACGGAAGGGGAGCGCGCGCTCCTCGACCTCCGAGTGGCTTCCCTCGAGCGTGACCGCGAAGTGGTCGATCGGCAGTCCCTCCGAGCCCTCGAAGTGGAAGTGCTTGTTCACCTCCTCCTCGATCTCGAGCAGCGGCGGCCGCCCCGGGCCGCTCAGCAGCACGTGCGATACGCGCGGGTTGAGCTGGATGAGGAACGCCTCCACATCGGGCTTCTCCCCCGCCAGCTCGCGCAGCTTGCGCTCCACCTCGATCGCGACGGTCTCCTCGGACAGCACCACGCCGTCGCCGTGACATGTCGGGCAGGGCTTGGTGAGGATCTCGCGCACGCCGTCGGTCACGTTCTGGCGCGTCATCTCGACGAGCCCCAGCGGCGAGATCTCCATCACATAGGTCTTGGTGCGGTCCTCGTCGAGCGCCTTGCGCAGTGTCTTCAGCACGGCGTCGCGGTTGCGCGCCCGGGCCATGTCGATGAAGTCGATGACGATGATGCCGCCGATGTCGCGCAGCCGCAGCTGGCGCACGACCTCCTCAGCAGCCTCGAGGTTCGTCTTCGAGATCGTGTCCTCGAGCCGCGCACCCTTGCCGCGACCGGTGAACGAGCCCGAGTTGATGTCGATCACCGTCATGGCCTCCGCGTAGTCGATGATCAGGTAGCCGCCGCTCGGCAGGTCCACGCGCCGGCTCAGAGTCGACTTCATCACCGCGTCGATGCCGAACTTCTCGAACAGCGGGACCTTCTCGTCCTTGTAGAGCTCGACGCGGTCCACGAGCTCCGGCGCGGTGCGCGTGAGGAACGAGACGAGCCGGTTGTATGCCTTCTGGTCGTCCACCAGCGCGTCCTCGAAGTGCGCGGAGAAGATGTCGCGCACCACGCGCACCGACAGGTCGGCCTCCTGGAACACCATCGCCGGCGCGACCGTCTCCTTGGCGCGCTTCTGAAGGATCTCGTACAGCTTGTGCAGGTACTTGATCTCGCGCTCGAAGTCGGCGCGGTCGGCTCCCCGCGCGGCGGTGCGGATGATCGCGCCGCCCTCGCCGAGGTCGAGCTTCGACGCCTGCTTGCGCAGGCGGTCGCGCTCCTTGTCCTCGAGCCGGCGCGACACGCCGACTCCCTCGCCCTGCGGCACGTACACCAGGTAGCGCCCGGCGATCGACAGCTGCATCGTGAGGCGCGCGCCCTTCGTCTTGAGCGGGTCCTTCATCACCTGCACGACGATCTCCTGGCCCGGCTTGAGCAGCTCGGTGATGCGCTGCCCCTTGCCGCCGCGGCCGCGCCGCGCAACCTCCACGCCCGGCATCACGATGTCGTCCGCGTGCAGGAACCCGTTCTTGTCGAGGCCGATGTCGACGAAGGCGGCCTCGAGGCCGGGCAGGACGTTGTCGACCTTGCCCTTGTAGATGTTCCCGACTATCGACCGGCTGCCTCGGCGCTCTATGTAGAGCTCAGCCACATGGCTGCCGTTCAGCTCCTCCCTCTTCTGCTGGGAGGGCTTGCCGCCGCGGCGCCTGCCGCCTGACGGCTTCTTATCACCCGACTCAGCCCTGGGTGCGGGGTCCCCCTCCGCCTCCAGGATGGCGACTCGGGTTTCGCCACGGTCCACCGTGACGAGTACTCGTTTTCTCAAGATTTCCTCTCATAGAAGTGTCTGACGGCCCTTGGCCTTAGCGATCTCTCGTGCCTGCACGTGGA
>JAICJR010000079.1 GCA_025928345.1 Thermoleophilaceae bacterium
GCCGACTCCTCGAGCGCCGCCACACCATCCTCGGCGAGGCGCACGTCGTAGCCCTCCAGCCGCAGCGAACGCCGGAGAGCGCCGCCGATTTCAGCGTCGTCCTCCACCACAAGTACGCGCGGCTTGGGTGCCATTCCATTGATGGTATTTCGAGCGGACCGCCCGCTCGCGCTGATTTAACCCCCTTTTAGGCCACGCGATTCGGTGTTTTCGCCCGGCAGGGAGGCGGGAGCCGGCGTCGAAGCCTTTTCGCGCTAGACATGGCAAGCCGCCGACCGACCAAAAAGAAGGCTCGCCGCGGGCGCCAGAGCGCGTTTTCGGATGTGCTGCGCCTGCCTCAGATGCCGCATTTCGACGACCAGGAGCTGGATCTCATCGGGCTTGGGCTCGTCGCGCTGGCCGCTTTCTTCGCGTTCGTCTTCTACCTCGGCTGGAATGGCGGAAAGGTGGGGGAGGCCCTCGCGGACGGCTTCGTCTACCTGTTCGGAGGCGTGGGCTACCTCATGCCGGTCGCGATGTTCGGCACCGGCGCGGTGCTGGTTATGCGCCAGCTCCTCCCGTCGGTCCGCCCGTTCAAGGCCGGCGCCATCTGCCTCCTCACCGGCCTCATGCTCGGCCTCGCCGCGCGCTCGTTCGGCATCGGGCCCGCGCACCCGGTCCGGCACGGCTACTTTCACCCGGAGTACTACAAGCACCACGGCGGCATCGTCGGCGACGCCATGTACGCCGTCACGAAGACGCTGATCCAGCAGTTCGGCACCGACATCCTGTTCCTGTTCCTGATGGCGGCGGGCATTCTGCTCTTGAGCGGAGCGTCGCTCGCCGGGATCGTGAAGGCGACCGGCGACAGCGTGACGGCGACCACTCGCCGGGTCCGGCAGTCCACGCACGAGTTCGCCGCCCTCGTCACCGGCAAAGAGGCAGCCGAGCAGAAGCCTGCCCCGCCGCCGTTCGAGAACGACGGCCCGCCCGAGGTGGAGCCGGTGGTGCGCGCGACCCACGTGGAGGCGCCCGCGCTGGACGGCGAGCGCCGCTTCCCGGACCTGTACGGCCACGACGACGAGGCCGACACGATCGACGAGAGCGAGCCCGAGGAGCCGGAGTCCGAGATCGAGGACGACGTGACCGCGGGCGTGGCGGCCGTACACGAGAAGGACGTGCCGCGCCAGGAGGAGCTCACGCCGATGGGCAACAAGCGCTCGAACGTGACCGAGGCCGACGACACCGAATACTCGCTCCCCAACCCCTCCAAGCTCAAGCGCTCGAACGGAAACGCGAAGGTGGACACCACCGGCCAGCAGCGCACCGCCGCCCAGCTGGTGGAGGCGCTCGGCCACTTCGGCGTGGAGGCGCAGGTGGTGGGCACCGTCACGGGCCCGCACGTGAGCCGCTACGAGATCCGTCTCGCACCCGGCACGAAGATGTCGAAGGTGAGCGCGCTGAAGGACGACCTCGCCTACGCGCTCGCGGCCACCGACGTCCGCATCCTCGCGCCGATCCCCGGCAAGCAGGCGGTGGGCGTGGAGGTGCCGAACCAGGTGCGCCGCATCGTGCACCTCGGCGACGTGTACCAGGAGGCGCCGAAGGGCTGGTCGCCGCTTACGGTGTGGCTCGGCAAGGACATCGCCGGCAAGGCGATCGGCACAGACATCGCCAAGCAGCCGCACATCCTCGTGGCGGGCACCACCGGCTCCGGCAAGTCCGGCTGCGTGAACGCGATGCTCTCCTCGATCCTCCTGCGCGCCACCCCCAACGAGGTGCGGCTCGTGCTCGTCGACCCGAAGCAGGTGGAGCTCAACCACTACGACGCAATCCCGCACCTGCTCACCCCCGTGATCACCAGCCCGCGCCTGGCCGCCAACGCGCTCGCGAACCTGATCAAGGAGATGGAGGAGCGCTACTCGATCATGAGCCGCGCCCGCACGCGCAACCTGGTGGAGCTGAACCGCCACCGCGAGCGCGAGGGCGAGCAGCCGCTGCCGTACATCCTGTGCGTGATCGACGAGCTGGCCGACCTGATGATGGTCGCGCCGGGCGAGGTGGAGGACTCGATCATCCGGCTGGCGCAGAAGTCGCGCGCGGTGGGCATCCACCTGCTGCTCGCCACCCAGCGCCCAAGCGCGGACATCATCACCGGCATGATCAAGGCGAACGTGCCGGCGCGCATCGCCTTCGCCGTGTCCTCCCAGACCGATTCGCGCGTCATCTTGGACCAGAACGGCGCCGAATCGCTGCTGGGACAGGGCGACATGCTCTTCCGCCCGGCGTCCGAGTCGCGCGGCGCGCGCATCCAGGGCGCGTTCATCACCGAAGAGGAGATCGAGAAGATCACCTCGCACTGGGCGAAGCAGGGCGAGCCGGAGCTTCACGAGGAGCTGCTGGAGGCGGTGGAGAGCGCGGGCGACGACACCGACCGCGACTTCGACCCGGACGCAGACGACCTGCTCGGCGAGGCCATCTCAACCGTGGTCCAGCTCGGCAGCGCCTCCACCTCGATGCTCCAGCGCCGCCTGCGCATCGGCTACACCCGCGCCGGTCGCCTGATCGACATGATGGAGCGGCGGGGAGTGATCTCGGGCTATGAGGGGTCGAAGGCGAGGCAGGTGCTGATCACCGAAGGTGACCTGCAACGGGTGTTGGACGCGCTTGACGAGCCGGTAGGCGCACCAAGCGAATAGTGCCCAGTAGCCAGTGCCCAGTGGCCAGCCTTCTGGGCACTGGGCACTGGGCACTGAGCACCGCCACAATACGGCCATGCCGACCCCCATCGGAGACACTCTCCGTGAGGCGCGCATGCGCCAGAAGATCGACATCACCGAGATCGAGGCGAAGACCAAGATCCGGGCGAAGTACCTGCGCGCGATGGAGAACGAGGAGTTCGATCTCCTCCCTGGGAGCACGTTCGCCAAGAGCTTCCTGCGCACCTATGCAGAGGCGCTGGGCCTGGATGCGCACCGCCTGCTCGACGAGTACCGCGCGCAGTACGAGCCGCGCGAGGAGGGCGAGTTGCCTCCGCTCGCGGGCCAACCACGGGGCCGCGACCGGCGCGATCGCCGCTATGGGGGCCGGCCGCCCGGACGCGGCGCCGCAATCGTCGCGGTAGTGCTCGTGGCGGTGATCGTGCTCGCCGTGATCGGACTGCTCAACAGCGGTGGTGGCGGGTCAGACGGGACTGCATCCACGAGCACCCAAGAGGCGAAGACGAAGCATCACCGCAGGCACCGCGCGCGCCCCGCAACGCCCACGCGTGTGAGCCTGCGTATAACGCCGACGGTGCCCACCTACATGTGCGTCGATCGCGGCCTCGGCACCACGCCGATCTATCAGGGGATCACGGGCACGCCGCAGAGCTTCCACGGCCGGCACCTGCGCCTGAACCTGGGGAAGACCTCGGTGACGATCACCGCCAACGGCAAGCACGTGCCGCTCACCCCAGGGCCGAACCCGGCAGGCATCGACTTCAGGCCCGGCACGCACAAGGACATACCGGTCGGCCAGCGGCCCTGCGCATGACGGTTCGCGCGGGAATCGTCGTCACCGGCACGGAGGTGCTGAGCGGGAAAATCAGCGACCGCAACGGTCCCTGGCTCGCCGAGCGCCTGTTCGAGATGGGGATCGACCTCGCGCACATCACCATCTGTGGAGACCGGCGGGAGGACATGGAGGCGCAGCTGCGCTTCCTCGCGGACGAGGGGGTGCAGCTGATCGTGACGAGTGGCGGCCTCGGTCCCACCGCCGACGACCTCACGGGCGAGGTGGTGGCGGACTTCCAGGGCCGGCCGCTCGAGCTCGACAGCGACATGGAGGCGAAGATCGGCCGCATCCTCGAGCCGCTGATGAAGCGCTTCCAGCACCTCGACCGCGACGCCGTGCTCGAGGCGAATCGCAAGCAGGCGCTGGTACCTCGCGGGGCCACTCCGATCGATCCGGCCGGCACCGCACCAGGGCTGGTTGTGCCGCCTGCCGAGGGCCGCGAGGGGCCGACGATCGTGGTGATGCCGGGTCCGCCGCGCGAGCTGCAGGCGATGTGGCCGGTGGCGGTGGAGACGGATGCCTTCCAGGCCGCGGTGGCCGGCAGGCCGACTTACGAGGAGCGGATGCTGCGCCTATTCGGCATACCGGAGTCGGAGATCGCGGAGACGCTGCGGGTGGCCGAGCGGGAGATGGGCAGCCTCGACGGGCTCGAGATCACCACCTGCCTGCGCCGGGGTGAGGTGGAGCTGTCGGCGCGGTTCGAGCCACCCGCGGAAGCCACGTGGGACGAGCTCGAACGGCTGGTGGCGGAGCGGCACCAGCACGCGCTCTACTCGCGCGACGGCACCGGAGTCGACGCACAGGTGGCGGATCTTCTCGCGGGCCACTGGGTGGCGACGGCCGAGTCCTGCACCGGCGGGCTGCTCGCCGCGCGCCTCACCGAGCGGCCCGGCTCGTCCGCGTACTTCGCAGGCGGCGTGGTGTCGTATTCGAACGAGGCCAAGTCGGAGCTCCTCGGAGTGGATTCCTCACTGATCGAGCGCCACGGCGCGGTGTCGAAGGAGGTTGCCGAGGCGATGGCCGACGGCGCGCTCGCCCGCTTCGAGGCCGACCTGGCGGTGGCCATCACCGGTGTGGCCGGGCCGGGCGGCGGCACGGAGGCAAAGCCGGTGGGCTACGTCTGCTGGTGCGTGAAGGGCACCAACGGCGAGTGCATCGTGCGCGACACGGTGCTGCCCGGCGACCGCGTGGAGATCCGCGACCGCTCCACCACCGTCGCGATGCACCTCCTGCGGCGCGTGCTGGTGGGCGAGAAGGCTCCGCTCTGAGCAGGGAGCGCCCGGGCTCGCCGCGCGTGCGGCTGTTCCTGGCGCTCGACCTGCCCGAATCCGCCCGCGCTGAGCTCCTCACCTGGAGGCAAAACGCTCTCGAGGGCCGCGACGACCTTCGCCCGCTCGCGCCCGAGGCGCTCCACGTGACGCTCGTGTTCCTCGGCTACCTGCCCGAGAAGAAGCTGGAGCAGACGGTGGCCGCCGCGTTCGAGGGCGTCCAGGACCTGCCCGCGCCGCGGCTCGCCGTCCAGGACGTCCGGCCCGTGCCACCGCGGGAGCCGCGCCTGTTCGCGTTCGACCTCTCAGACGAGGAAGCTCGCGCCACCACGCTGCAGGCCGCGGCGTCCGAGGCGCTCGCCGCGGCGAGGCTCTACCGCCCGGAAAAGCGCCCGTTCTGGCCACACGTGACATTCGCGCGCGTGAAGCGTGGTGTGCGCCGCGCGCCGCCCGTCCAGGCTGATGAGCTGCCGGGAAACCCGTTTACAGCGGGACAGGTAACGCTCTATCGGTCGCACCTGAGCCCGCGCGGTGCGCGCTACGAGCCACTCGAGCGCGTCATGCTGGGGCCATAGAACTCAAGGATTCCGTCGCGCCGTCCGATGCATGACACGGACCCTATGGACTCGCTACGGGAGGCTTTCGCGCACCCCGAGGAGGACGGACCCTGTATGAAGAAGATCGACTTCAACCTCAGTGCCACGCTCGACCGCGTGGCCGAGTGGCAGGGCTCTGACCTGCACCTCAAGCACGGCTCGCCGCCGCTGATCCGGGTGAACGGAGAACTGGAGCCGGTCGACGACGTGCGCGTGCTCGAGCCCATCGACACAGAGCAGGCGCTCTGGCAGATGCTGGATCACCCCGCGCGCGTGGCCGAGTTCGAGAACGAGCACGAGGTCGACTTCTCCTACTCGCACAAGGGCGCGAACCCGGCGCGCTTCCGCGTGAACGCCTTCCGCCAGCTCGGCGGGATCACGCTGGTTTGCCGCGCGATCCCGGAGCGCATCCGCTCGGTCGAGGAGCTGGGGCTGCCGTCGACCATCTCGGAGCTCGCGCGCGAGGAGCGCGGCATCGTGCTCATCACGGGCTCGACCGGCTCGGGCAAGACCACGACGCTCGCCGCGATGGTCGATCAGATCAACTCAGAGCGCCCCCGCCACATCGTCACGATCGAGGACCCGATCGAGTTCGTGCACCGCGACCGCCGCTCGGTGATCAACCAGCGCGAGGTGGGCAGCCACACTGCCACGTTCTCCCGCGCGCTGCGCCGCGTGCTGCGTCAGGACCCGGACGTGATCCTGATCGGCGAGATGCGCGACGAGGAGACCGTGCGCACCGCCCTCTCCGCCGCCGAGACGGGTCACCTGGTGCTGTCAACTCTTCACACGCTCGACGCGACCGAGAGCGTGAACCGCATCGTCGACCTCTTCCCCACGCGCGCGCAGCAGCAGGCCCGCCTGATGCTCGCGAGCACGTTGCGCGGCATCGTGTCGCAGCGGCTCGTGCGCACCGCCGACGGCGGCGGCCGCGTGGTGTGCTGCGAGGTGCTCCGGATGACCGGACGAGTGCGCGACATGATCATGCGCCCGGAGGAGACCAGCCGACTGTCCGAGGCGATCGCCGAGGGCGCGTACTACGGGATGCAGACCTTCGACCAGGCTCTCCACCAGCACGTGGACGCCGGCCGCATCTCGATGGATGACGCGATGATCGCCGCGTCCAGCCCGCACGACTTCAAGCTGCTCGTGGCGGCCAACGGCCAGCCGTCGAACAGCGTCGAGCAGGTCATCTCCCAGCAGTAACTTCGCGCCGCTCTGCGAGCAGCGCCACGGCGGCGCAGGGGAAGAGCCAGACCACGTACAGGTAGGACCAGTTGCTCGCCGACAGCTGGAGCGCCGCGAGCACCGCGCCGGAGAGCGCCGCCAGCCGTGCTGCGTCGAGCTTGTGGGCGCGCGCGTGGAGCGCCGCCCAAGCCACCAGCGCGATCGTGGCCGCCTGAGCCACCTGCTGCGCGGCGCCCAGTCCGAGGAGCGCCCACGCCGACTGCAACGTGCCGCGGCTGAGCTGGAAGGAGAGCGCGTGAAGCATGTGGCCGATGCCGGCCGTGCCGCCGAGGACGAGGATCCAGACGGTGAGCGTCGCGGTGACCGCCGCCACCGCGCCCACGCCGCGCAGGAGCGGCTTCCCCCGGGTGCGAGCGAGCCAGACGGGCAGCAGCGCGACCGGGGCGAGCTTTATCCACGCGCCCGCGGCGAGCGCGAGGGCTGAGCGGCCACCGCGCGCAGCGGCCGCCAGAGCGAGCGCGAGAGCGGCGGCGAGGAGAAGGTCGTTCGTCCCGCTCGCCACGGCCACGGCCAGTGGGGGGAAGGAGAGCCATGCGAGCACGGCTCGCCGGCCGCTGCCTCGCAGCGCAAGCGCCACCACCAGCGCCGCAGCGAAAGCGACGAGCACCGCGCTCGAGGTGTCGTCGAACGCGTCGCGCACCGGCGCTATCGCGGCAGCCGGTAGGTAGAGCACGTAGTTCAGAAGTGGGTAGGTGTCTCCGTGTACGACGTCGGGCGGCATGTGGCCGTAGGGCAGCGTTCCGTGCAGGAGAAGCGTGGCGCCGGCGGTGGAGGCGAAGCCCACGTCGATCGCGCCGGGAGAGGTGACGGCGACGATCGCAAGCAGCGCGGCCGCCGTGCCGATGCCGTAGGGGAGCACGCGTGTCGTGAGCAGCTTGTAGAGCGGCGTGCCGGGCTCCGGTTCGGCCGCCCGGGTGGCGCGGTGCACGAACCGCCAGCAGAGATACGCGAGCGGGACGTAGCCGGACAGCACGCTCAGCTCGAGCAGCTGGTGGTCGCCCGCGAGGATGGGGACCGTGAGCCCGAGCAGGGCGACCACGTCGAGGTTGCGCAGGCTGATCAGCGGCAGCGTGGCCGTGGCGAGCACGAACCCGATCGCGAGCAGCGCGAGGAGCCACGGAGCGTCGCTCAGCCGCGAGCCGTACTGCGGCGCCCCCGCCACGTACACCTGCGTGTGCTCGACCACGCCGTGCGCGTCCACCGCCGCCACCGCACGCAAGTGCGGGCCGTCGAAGAAGGTCACGCGGGCGAGCTTCGAGTCGAGCGGCCCCACGCGCGCGTGGTCCCAGCCGCGGGACGCGAGCTGCTTGTGGACCAGCGGGTCGGCGAGCGCGGCGTGCAGCGCCTGAGCGCGCGGCAGCGGCAGCTTCGACTCTCCATTCCCGCGAATAAGCAGGCCGGCGAGCGCGATCGCGAAGACCGCGATGGGAATGGCGAGGAGGGATCGCCGGCTCATCCCCACAGTTATCGGCTCTACGGCCTGCGATGCTGAGGGCGTGGCAAGCGAGATCCCGATCACGGGCGACACGATCCGGCTCGGCCAGCTGCTCAAGCTGGCGGGCGTGGTGGGCAGCGGCAGCGAGGTGAAGGACCTGCTCGCGTCGGAGCCCGTGCTCGTGAACGGCGAGCCGGAGGACAGGCGCGGGCGCCAGCTCCATTCGGGGGACATCGTCCGCGTGGACGGCGAGGAGCTCCGCATCCTCGGCCCGGCCTGACAAGATCCCGCCATGGCCGCCCCGGAGCCGATGACGCGCGGTTACCGCATCGCGATGAAGATCTGCTCCCCCATCGTGCGCCGCTGGGCGCGCCTGGAGGTCGAGGGCCTCGAGCACATGCCCGAGCACGGGCCGGTGCTCCTCGCCGGCAACCACGACTCCTACTGGGATCCGGTGGCGATCGGCGTTGCAGCGCTCCCGCGGCGTCAGATACGCGCGCTCGCGAAGTCGTCGCTTTGGAAGATCAAGGGGCTCGACCGCGTGCTCGACAGCATGGGCCAGATCCCGGTCGACCGCGGCAAGGGCGATCAGAAGGCAATGCAGCGGGCGATCGACGAGCTGCGCGGCGGCGCCTGCATCGGCATCTTCCCCGAGGGCACGCGCAGCCTCGGCCGCGAGCTGCGGGCGCGCAGCGGATTCGGCCGGCTCGCGGCCGAGGTGCCGGAGGCCGAGGTGGTGTGCGTGGCCGTGAGCGGCACGGTGGACATACCGCGCTTCCCCACGCGCCCGCGCGTAACGGTGAAGTTCTTCAGGCCGGCCGCGGGCGGGCTCGCGCAGGGCGAGGAGGCGGCGGCGCTCGCGGTTCGCCTGCTGGAGGAGATCCGCGGGCACGCACCGATAGCCGTGGCGGGCCGGAAGCGCCGCAAGCACCCGGTCGCCACCTGAGCGATAACGTGGGCCCATGGGCTGGCCCTCGCTCGACTACGAGGCGTGGAAGGAAACCTGCGACACGCTGCACGCACACACGCAGGTGCTCGGCAAGCTTGCCGCGGTGCTCGCGCCGCCGGAGCCGCAGCTCCAGCACGCTTCGCTCCTGTTGACCGCGCGCGGCTGGGAGACGCGTCCGCTGCCGGCACCGAACGGCTCAGGCGCGATCGCCGTTTGCCTCGACCTGCACGCGCACGAGGCGGTGATCGAGCACAGCGGCGGCGAGATCCGGCGCGTGCCGCTCACCATCAACCGAACCGTGGGCGAGGTCGCGCGTGACGTGCTGGCGGCTGCGCACGAGCTGGGCGGCGATTTCGAGCTCGATCCCACGCCGCAGGAGGTGCCGTGGAGCGTGCCGCTCGACGAGGACAAGGAGCACGCGACCTACGACCCGGGCCACGTGGCCGTGTACTTCGAGATGGCGACCCGTGCGGCGCTCGTGCTGGCGGACTTCCGCGCGCCCTACCGCGGCCGCTCGACGCCGATGAACGCGTGGTGGGGCTCGTTCGACCTCGCCGTGAACCTCTTCTCCGGCCAGCCCGCCGACCCGCCGTCGGACGACTACATCATGCGCAACGCGATGGACGCGCAGGAGGTGGCCGTGGGATGGTGGCCTGGCGATCCGCGCTACGGCAAGCCGGCGTTTTACGCCTATGCGCATCCGGCGCCCGCGGGCTTCTCGAAAGGCGGGCTCGCGCCGGATGCGGCGCGCTGGGACGACGCGCTCGGCGAGTTCGTGCTCGACTGGGAGGACGTGGTTGCGCAGTCCGACCCGCACGGCTACGCGGTGTCGTTCGCGCGCTCGGCGTTCAGGCATGCGTGCCTGGTGTGTGAGTGGGACCAGGAGCTGGCGGCTACGGCTGAGGGGACGCCCCCGCCGGTGCGCTAGCCACGAGCTGCGCGAGGGCGGCGGCGATCTGCTCGCGCGCGCCCGGGTCTGAGACGAGGCCGTCGGGGCCTATCGCCTGACGCATGAGCGGCACGCGCACGCATGCGGACTCGACGATGTTCGCGCCGGAGTAGGTGAGCACCTTGCGGAGCGAGTCGTGCGCGTCGGCGCCGCCCGTGGGCGCGGCCGGGCCCGACACGTTGATCCACGCGACGGGCTTGCCGTAGGTGCCGCCGTCGCCGATGGTCCACTCGAGCAGGTTCTTGAGCGCGCCCGGCATCGCGCCGGCGTACTCGGGCGTGCAGATGAGGATCGCGTCCGCTTGCGCGATCGCGCCTCGCAACGCGGCCACAGCGGGATGAGGGGTTGCGCCCTCGGCGTCGTCGTCCGGGTTGAAGTGGGGAAGCGAGCCCATGCCGTCGTAGGACACCGTCTCGACGCCGTCCTCCGCGAGCGCCGCCGCGGTGCGCAGCGCAGCCGCGTTCGTCGACTCCGCGCGCAGACTGCCGCAGATCAGGAGAACGCGCGTCATGCGTTCTCTGCGAGGTACTGCTGGGCGAGGCGCTTGGGCGCCCGCACGAGCCACGCCTCGGTCACGACTTCTCGAAGGTCCTCGGCGCCGATCTTCTCGAGCTGCACGAGGATCGCCGGATAGCCGTCGAAGTGCGGCGTTGTGAAGAAGACGTCCGGGTTGTCCTCGATGAGCGCCTGCTTGGCGAGCTCGTGCTCGACGCGGGCGCCGAGGATCGGCCCGTGAGGCGCGCTGTCGCCGAGCGCGGCCAGGTCCGGCTTCCTGAGCGGCCGCTGCCACACGAACAGCTTGTCCTTCACGGTCCACTGGGTGTTCTCGCGCGAGATGCGCTCGCTCGTCTCCGGAAGTGCGAGTGCCAGACGCCGCACGTCGTCCCAGGTGGCCATCAGGTCAGCGTAATAGGCGGAGCGTTCTCAGCCGCTACAGGCGACGCCGTCGCCGTTCGCGTCCAGGTGGTAGTGATCGTCCCCGACCACCCGGATCGGGCCCTGCACGTACTTGGGCCCATCGCCGGAGCCGCCGGCGCAGTCGTAGTCAGGAGCGTTGGGATCGAGACACGCGCCCGCGTAGTTCGGATCGCACTTGCCGCTGGGGGCGCTGCTGCCGGGAGATCCCCCTCCCGTGCTGGGCGACGGGTGGTGGCTGCTGACCGAGCCGCCCGATCCTGAAGACGCCCCCGCGTAGCCCTGGCAGCGGGCGCCCGCGCCCGTGTGGCAGTCGGCGATGGCGTCGTACGAGCGGGCGGTTGGCGGGCTGCCGCCGTCCTGGGGCCCGCTGCGGTGCCAGTTCCCGTCCGCGATGCGCACCGCCCAGACAGGGTGGAGCTCATTCCAGGCGTGATCTGTGTCGTCCACCCACGCACCTACCAGCGTCACGCGGTCGCCGACCTGAGGGGCCGGAAGGTGCCCATCGTCCCGGGGCATGAACTCGACAACGAGGTCCCCGTCCTGCTGGGCGTTGCCCGGGGCCAGCATGGACCGGTAAGCGGGATCGAGCTTGACGTCGAAGTGCAGGTCGCCGTCTTCCTCCGTCCGCACGATCTCGACCACGCCCGCGGCGCGGTGGCAGGGCGACAGCACCTGGAGGCGCTCAGGGTGGTAGACGCCGTCGAGGGCCTTTGACGCGGGTGGGCAAGCCGCTTCGAGAGCGGTCGGAGCGGCTTTGTGTGAGCGCCGGTGGTGCTTCTTCTTTTGACGTACGTGGTGGTGAAGCTGCCGGCGGTGCGCGCTGGCACTCGCGCGCGGGGTGCTCACAGCCGACCCGCTCGCGCAGCCGCTCGAGCCCGACGCGACGGCAAGCAGCAAGATTCCGATCACAGGAGGCGCTGCTCCGCGGGTCACACCAGCGACGCTAGTGGCGGCGCGTGACTCGGGCAAGGTTGCAGAGCGTTTGCGCTCTGACCGAGCTTCTAGCTGTGCCCCAACAGCGGCTTCTTGCCCGCGCGCGTCGTGAGCTTGAAGACCTGCTTGGGCGCGCCCGGAACGGTCACGTCCACCTCGATCTTCGCGCCCTTGCGGAGTTTGCGGCCCTTGAAGACCTTCGACAGCGACACCTTGCCGTGCTTCGCCTTGAAGGTCTTCGACCTGAACGGGCAGCCACGGCCGTGGCAGTGCACGGTCACCTTCGCCCCGTTCGGCACACCGGTGAGCACGAGCTTCCTCACGAGCGTGTTCTTGCCCTTGACCTTGAAACCAGTCGACAGCTTGGTCTTGCTGGCCATCGGGCCGGCGCCGAGGACGCCCTGGGAGCCGCCGCCGGTGCCCGTGCCGGAGCCGCTGGTGCCGGTGCCGCTTGGAGGCGCCGCCGCCACGGAGAAGTGGCGCACCAGCTGGGTCACGTTCCCGGCGGAGTCCACGAACTTGACCGTGAACGTGTGGTTGCTGCCCGGCGCGAGGCCGTTGAGCGTCTGCGAATCCGCGCTGTCACAGGCGGCGAACGCCGCGCCATCGAGCGAGCAGGTGACCGTCGTCGGGGTGAGGTCCGTGTAGCCGAACGTGAAGCTGAGCGGCCCGCTGCCCACGATCGCGCCCTCGCTCGGGCCGTCCGTGAACGAGGCGTCGGGAGCTGTGCGGTCCACGGTGACAGTCCGGGTGCCGCTGGCGATGTTGCCCACGTCGTCCGTGGCAATCACGGTGTAGGTGTAGGTGCCGTCGGCCGGCGATGAAAGCGGGCTGTATGTGCCCGCGCAGGCACTGGCGGAACCGCCGTTCAGCGAGCACTTCATGCTCGCGTCAGGGTCGGTGGCTATCGAGAGCGGCACGGTCGTGGCGTTCGTGTACTCGGGCAGACCGCCGAGCGTGAGGTTGACCACCTTGTCGACGGTGATCGTCGACGACGAGGAGGCGACGCGGCCGCTCGTGTCATAGGCACGCGCCTGAAGCGTGTGCGCCGAACCCTGGGCGTAACCGTCCATCGGGATCGAGGCGCTGTAGGGAGCGGTCGTGTCGGTCGCCTTGAGTGCGCCGTCGAGCAAGAACTCAACCCGCGCCACTCCTGCGTTGTCCGAGGCGGCGGCACTTGCGTTGAGGGTCCTGCCCACCTTCACGCTGCCCGGTGAGACGGAGACGGAGGGGTTGGTCACGTCGACCCATGTCAGCGACACAGTCCTGTTGGCGTCCAATGTGACACTGCAAGTCGAGCCGGAGCATGCGCCGGACCAACTCGCGGCGAACCCGGACGGGCCGCCGGCCGCGCTCAGCGTGTAGCTGTCCCAGCCGGTGGTGGGCTCGTCGCAGGGAGCCTCGAGGCAGGAGCTCGACTGCGTCTGGGACTTCGTGCACGTGCCGCCGCTGCCGGCGGGGCAGCTGATGGCCGAGGGAGTGCTCGTGATCGTGCCGGCCGACGGCCGGGTGACCGTGAGCATGTGCGTGAAATTCTGGGTGACGGTTCCCACGCCGCCGCCGCCGCAACCGCCTTCTGGGCAGTCGGCCGCGGCCGAGCGTGGAAGCGCGAGCGCAAGGACCGCGCTGAAGAGAACTACGAACATGCTGAACGCGAACAGCAGTCGCTGCTCGGTGGGCTGCGAGCCGGACACTCATACCTCCCGCTGAAGGACCTAGACGCCGCAAGTGTGCGTTTTCGCAGTGCCCTATCGGAAGGGCGGTAGCCACCGATTCGAGGTATGGGTAACCGAACTAGTCAGAAGGCTGACGGCTCAGCAGAAGTGGACGAGGTTGTTACAAAGTCGTCACAAACTTGTCGCGGACGCGCGTAGATACCGTCCGATCCGACCCGTACCGTGGTGTTCATCTCGAAGACTGCGAGGAGCACGGACATGGATACGGAGAAGGATCAGGAAAAGGCGGCGAAGGCCCGCGACTCCGCGCTGAACAGCGCACTTACTCAGATCGAGCGCCAGTTCGGCAAGGGCTCGATCATGCGCATGGGCGACGAGGAGGCGGCCGTCAAGGTGGCCGCCATCCCGTCGGGCGCCCTGTCGCTCGACCTGGCGCTTGGCGTGGGGGGCTTCCCGCGCGGGCGCATCGTTGAGATCTTCGGCCCGGAGTCCTCGGGCAAGACCACGCTCATCTACCACGTGCTGGCAGAGGCCCAGAAGCAGGGTGGCATCTGCGCATTCGTGGACGCCGAGCATGCGATGGATCCCGCGTACGCCAAGCGGATCGGGGTCGACGTGGACGAGCTGCTCGTGTCGCAGCCCGACCACGGCGAGCAGGCGCTCGAGATCGCCGAC